>JAIRSS010000258.1 GCA_031255315.1 Spirochaetaceae bacterium | reverse complement strand
TCCCCGGCAAGCCGGGGGACCGTGCGTTTAGGCCGGGGTGATTCGGTTCAACGCGCCGACGTACAGTTCTACATACTTTTGAGCGGATTTTTTCCAGGAGAAGTTCTGCTTCATGCCGCGCAGGCGCATGGCTTCAATATGCTCCCGGCGGTTATAGTAGGCCCAGACCGCCCAGCCGACGGTATTGTAGACAGCCTGGGGGGTCAAATCGTTGAAGATAAAGCCCGTCCCGCTTCCGGCGTCCTGGTTGTAGTTCTCCACCGTATCCGCCAGCCCGCCGGTGTTCCGTACTATCGGCAGCGTACCGTACGCCAGGGAGTACATCTGGTTCAGGCCGCAGGGTTCGTAGCGGCTGGGCATAAGGAAGAAATCGCTCCCCGCCTCAATAAGGTGGCTCAGGTCCTCGGAATAACCGATGCGGGCCTTGAAATTGGAAAGCCGGGAGGAAAGGCTGCGTATTTCCTGTTCGCACCAGGGATCCCCGGAACCCAGAAGGACGAATTGCAGGTTCATGTCCCGGCAGATAGACCAGGCGGAACCGTAGGCGGGGCCGAAGAGCTCCCCCACGCCTTTTTGTTCCGTAAGCCTAGTTACCATGCCGATCACCGGAACGTCCGGGCTGCCGGGAAGATTGAAGGCCCGCTGGAGCGCTTCCTTGGCCTGCGCTTTTCCCCGCATATCCCGGGCTGAATAGGTTTGGGGGATCAGCTTGTCGGTTTTGGGATTCCAGACCGTATCATCTATGCCGTTGAGGATGCCGCAATAATCAGCGCCCCGAAAGCGGAGCGCCCCGTCTAACCGGAAGCCGTGCGCCTGGAGGCGGGTTTCCTCCGCGTAGTTGGGAGAAACGGTGTTGATCTTGTCCGCTGAATACAATCCCGCCTTGAGGAAGTTCATCATATTCCCGTCTTCAAAACCGGCGTTGTAAAACGTGTCCCACCCCAGATTGAGGTAGTTGTAATTGTTTTTCCCGTAAATGCCCTGATAGCCCAGATTGTGAACCGTCAGCACCGACGCGGTTTGACTGAATCCCCCGGACCGTTCCGCGAATTTGAGCAACACCGGAACCAGCGCGGCGGGCCAATCGTGGGCGTGGAGTATGTCGGGGTACCAGCCAATCTTCCGGCAGAGTTGGAACACCCCGCGGGAAAGGAACCCGAAACGCCGGGGATTGTCCATATAGTCAGGTTCCCAGGGAACGCCGTATATGCCGTCCCTGCCAAAGAAGTTTTCATGATCGATAAAATACACGTCTACCGGAGTCTTTTCCGGCGATCCCGGCAGAATCGTGGTGTATACGCCGCACCATTCCTCACCGCCGCCCATAGGAACCCCCATGGGTCCTTCAAGCCGCCGCAGTTTTCCCCGGTCTATACCGTAATAGCGGGGAAGAACGATTTTAACTTCATGCCCCAGCTTGACCAGGGCAAGGGAAAGGGCGGATACCGCATCGGCTAACCCGCCGGTCTTCGCAAACGGCACGACTTCGCTTGCGGCCATTAAAATTTTCATAACCTGTTTCTGTCCTTTAATTGAGACTGTTCCTGTTTTTTGCCGTAACAAAAATTCATCATTAAAAAGAATCTATCATGACAAGACCGTGTTCCGTAATGATTTTCAGCCCCTGTTCATGATTCTCCAGCTTAAAGATGATGACGGCCTTCCCGACGACAGCTTCCAATGAAGTGTAAAGGTACTCAATGTTGACATTGCCCCGCTGAAACAGCTCCATTACCTTCGCGAGGCTTCCCGGCGTGTCCTCCACCTCCACCGCCGCCACATCGGTAATCCGGGTGGTAAACCCGGCGTCCACCAGGGCTTTCGCGGCCTCCTCCTGGTTATTCACGATAAGCCGCAGGATGCCGAAATCGGCGGTGTCGGCGATGCTGATGGCCCGGATGTTGATACCCGCCCCGGCGAGGGTTCTGGTTACTTCCCCAAGCCGTCCCGCATTGTTCTCCAAAAAAATCGAAATTTGTTTAATGGGCATTTGTTCCCTCCTATATGGCCCGTTTATCAACGACCCGTTTTGCTTTACCTATAGAACGCTCAATCGTTTTAGGTTCTACCAGTTTAACTCGTACGCTGATTTGCAGCGTGGACTTCATCACCGACTCTATCCTGGCCCGTAAGCCTTCCAGGTTTTTGGTTTCGTCGCTGAAGAGCTCCCGCTTTACCTCTACCTGAAGCTCCACCTCATCCAGGCGGGATTCCCCACGGGTAAGCACGATAAGGTATTGCGGCTCGGTCCCTTCGATTTCGATGAGGGCGTGTTCTATCTGGCTGGGGAACACGTTGACTCCCCGGATGATGAGCATATCGTCGGTGCGTCCGAAAAGACGGTGCATTCTGAGGGTGGTTCTGCCGCAGGCGCAGGGCTCCCGCATGAAGTAGGTGATGTCCCGCGTCCGGTAGCGGAGCAGGGGGGTGCCTTCTTTGGTCAGGGTGGTAAAGACGAGTTCCCCTTTTTCACCGTCAGGCAGCGCCTTGCCGGTATAGGGGTCTATGATCTCCGGATAAAAAAGGTCCTCGTTAATGTGGAGCCCGTTCTGCGCTTCACATTCAAAGGACACCCCCGGCCCGATGATTTCGGTAAGCCCGTAGATGTCATAGGCTTTCATGCCGTAGCGGGTCTCAATTTCTTTCCGCATATTCTCGCTCCAGGGCTCCGCCCCGAAACATCCCTTGTTGATGGGCAGTTTGAGGAGGTCTATGCCCGCGTCTTTGGCTTCCTCCGCCATGTAGAGGGCGTAGGAGGGAGTGCAGGTGAGCATGGTAGAGCCGAAATCCCCCATCACCATGAGCTGCCGGGCGGTGTTGCCCGACGACATGGGAAGGACTTCGGCGCCCAGAGTCATAGCCCCGTAATGAGCGCCGGGCCCTCCGGTAAAGAGGCCGTAGCCGTAACAGTTCTGCACGATGTCGTCTTTCGTACAGCCGCCGCCCGCCAGCGTCCGGGCCATAGCTTCCCGCCAGATGTCGATGTCTTTGCGGGTATATTCGTCCACCACCGGCTTTCCCGTCGTCCCGGAACTCATGTGGACTTCTACAATCCGGTCCTTGGGACAGGCCAAAAGACCGTGGGGGTAATTTTCCCGCAGATCGTCCTTGGTGGTAAACGGCAGTTGTTCAATGTCTTCAAGGGAATGGATGTCCCTGGACGTTATTCCCAATTCGTCCATTTTGCCGCGATAAAAAGGCACGCCGGCGTAGAGCTTTTCTACCAGGTTTTTGAGCCGGGCAAGCTGAATCCGTTTTCTAGCCTCAACGTCCATACATTCATATTCAGGATTATAGATCATGGCGCCTCCCGTACAGGGTAACAGTATATTTATAGTAAAGAAGTATACCCCGGAAATGAAAAAATATATAGGGCTGTTTCATCGTTGTTGCGCTTGTGGATTTTTGCGCCATCAGTACCGCAAAAATCCCGATTATCCGGCCTTCTTGGGCAGTTTGCAGCGTAAAAAATCGCCTTACAGTCGATTTTTTGAGATTTTAA
>JAIRSS010000253.1 GCA_031255315.1 Spirochaetaceae bacterium | reverse complement strand
CCTTCCCGGTATCACCGCTTGATTACGGACAAAACCTCCCGGTTAAATACTTCCCCGCTTATCGGATACAAGCGCTTATTTCCTTTCATGTGCCGTTCCCTCCGTCTGTATATCCTATCGCAACCCGCCTGTTGTTTTAATCTTTGCTAACGGAGGCTGTTCCAAAACTGAAATTTTGGAACAGTCTCAATTGGATGTTTTTGATATACTAACGTGAGTTTGACGAGAACAAAGCGTGTATGTCATCCGGTCTTGAGGCCGGGAGCAGGCTGCTTATAGCGTTACTTCGTCACGCCTCAATGCAGCCCGCGCCGCCCTTCAGCCGTGAATTCCTTCATGTACACCCGCCGTTCTTTATCTTGCTTTCCCGTCTTTCCTCTCATCCTGTTGTATATCCCGCCTTTGTGTCTACCGGATAGGGTAAGGTCCACTGGCCCTGCTATCCCTATCCTTGACCAACGGCGGTTCCTGACCTAGTATAACAGTAAGGCCCCAGTTAGGGGAAAACTCAGTCAGTGTAAAAACTAAGGAGCGTTATATGACCAGTTATAAAGAATTAGGTTTGGTCAATACCGTCGAATTGTTCAAAAAAGCGGTAAGCGGCGGCTACGCGCTGCCGGCGTATAACTTCAATAATATGGAACAGTTACAGGCCATTATTCAAGCATGTGTGGAAACCAAATCGCCGGTAATCCTCCAGGTCTCTTCAGGCGCCCGGAAATACGCCAATCAGAATTTGTTGAAAAACATGGCCAGGGGCGCGGTGGAATACGCCCATGAACTGGGTTGCGATATTCCTATCGTTCTGCATCTGGACCATGGGGATAGTTTTGAACTCTGTAAAGATTGTATTGAGACAGGATTTTCATCGGTCATGATCGACGGCTCCCATCTGCCCTACGACGAAAACGCGGCCTTGACCAAAAAGGTCTGTGAATTTGCCCATTCCCGAATGGACTATGTGACGGTGGAAGGAGAGTTGGGGGTCCTTGCGGGAGTTGAAGACGATGTCTCCTCCGAGCACAGCCATTATACCCAGCCCGAGGATGTTGAGGACTTTGTAAAGAAAACCGGAGTGGACTCTCTGGCCATCTCCATAGGTACCAGCCACGGGCGAACCAAATTCAAACCTGAACAGTGTACGCGGGACGCTAACGGTATTCTTATCCCCCCTCCGTTGCGGTTCGACATCCTTGAGGAAATCGAAAAGCGTATCCCCGGGTTCCCGATTGTCTTGCATGGGTCTTCATCGGTGCCTATCGAATACGTCAAAATAATTGAACAGTTTGGCGGCAAGTTGAAGGATTCCGTAGGGATTCCCGAAGAGCAGCTTCGCCGGGCCGCCAAGAGCGCTGTCTGCAAGATCAACATTGATTCCGATGGCCGCCTGGCAATGACCGCCTTAATCCGCAAGGTTTTCGCCGAAAAGCCGGACGAATTTGACCCCCGCAAATATCTCGGCCCCGCCCGGGACGAACTCAAGAAGATGTACGCCCACAAGAACGCCAACGTTTTGGGTTCGGCGGGACAAGCGTAATTTCGGAAGTAACAGGGTCCGCAGATTACCCGGATTTTCATGCGTAAAACCAGTTTAATCAGTGAAATCCGCGGATAAAAATCCTTAACGTGTTGACGGCGGGAGGCTTCCCGCGAAGGAATCGCCTGAAAAACCGCATGTTCAATAACGTCATTGCGGGGGTAGTGAAGCAATCCAGCGAAGTGATGTTCGTCTGGATTGCGCCGCCCAGGAGTTTGTTGCGCTTCGCTCCTCGTAATGATGCGGGTTGCATTGAGGTATAACGTAACGCTTTACTCAGGATCCTTCGGGGTCTCCAGACCGAACTCATGTTCAATAGCCGGCCTTGGTTCATCGTTGCTATCCATTACAGTCTTTTTCGTGGTATCTTACGGTTCATGTGGTTATCCTGCGGCGAATCACCTTTAAGCTATGCCGCCGGAACCTGCGGTATTCTCATGAAGAAATCTATTTTTTCTTTAGCGGTCCTGCTGTTTGTCTTGCTTGGCGCCTGCGTCCGCCCCGGCGGGAAGGAGGGCGCGGATGCCGGAGCCTCCCCAGGGAGGGCGCCCGGCAGCGTGATCATCGCGGTGGCGTCGGAACCGGCGACCTTCGACCTTCACTACGCGGCGTCTATGGTTGAGGGCTGGATTGGCAATAATATTTACGACGGCCTCCTGTTTTTTGACGATGAGGGGAACATAGAACCTCTGTTGGCGGAGGACTACGATGTTTCCCCCGACGGGCTTACCTATACGTTCCGGTTACGGAAGGGGGTAAAATTTCACAACGGAGAGGAATTCACGGCCAGGGATGTGGCATTTACCATTGAATACGGGCGGACCGCCCCCAACGCCAGCCTTCTCTGCGGCATGATCCGCGACGCGGCCGTTCCCGATGATTACACGATCATTCTTACCCTGAAAGAACCTATGGCTTCCTTCCTTTCGGAGTTTGCGGGAAACCAGTTTTCCATATACAACGAGAAGGCGGTTCGGGCGGCGGATGTATACGGCAGTTTCCCGGTCGGCACGGGGGCGTACCGTTTTACAGGCCGATCCGCCGGGACGGACCTTTTTTTTGAGGCGTTCCCCGATTACTTCCGGGGGGAGCCGGCGATAAAGCGCCTGGTGTTCCGGGTTATCCCCGATGATTTTACCGCTGCGGTTGCGCTGGAAACTGGCGAGATCGATCTTATCATGGCCCTTTCCGGTCCGGCGGCGGTTTCCCTGCGGGACAAGAGCGGGGTTGTCGTGAGTTTCGATCCGTCTACCCGGGTGAACTATTCCGCCATGAATACCGAACGGCCCCCCTTTAATGACGCCAGGCTCCGCAGGGCGGTGAACTACGCCCTGGACCGGGAGACCATACGCAGCGTCGTGTATGAGGGGGGGGGAAGCATCAAGGATTACCTGGCCTTTCCCTGGATGGCGGCTTTCGCGGAGCCGGAGACCCGCTACGCCTACGATCCCCGGAAGGCGGCGGCCCTGGCCCTGGAAGCCGGGGTTTCCCCGGAGAGCCCGGTGGAAGCGGTCCTCATCGCCGCCGCTTCTTCCCGCCAGGCTGCGGAGATTGTGCGGCAGAATCTGGCTGTTTTGGGCCTCAACATCACAGTGGAGATTCTGGAATTCAACGCCTGGATTGCCCGGTATTACCGGGGGGATTATCAGATCGCCTGCGGGGGCCATTACATGAACATCAAAGACATGAATTACCTGGGGCTCTTTTACGAATCGGCCAACATCGATCAGGGTAACTCCGCCCGGTACCATAACCCGGCGGTGGACGAACTTTTCGTGGAAGCCCGGCGGACGCGGGAGGCTGAAAAGCGGCGGGTGGTTTACCGGCAAATCGCGGATATTGTTCAGGATGACGCGCCCTACGCGGTCTTCGCCAATCCCCCGGTTGTCAGGGCATACCGCCGGGATCTGCGCATTGCCCGTACCTATTCCCACAGTATTTATGTCAGGGACATCTCGTGGGATACTCAGAATCGGTAGGCGGCGGCCATGCTCCGGTATGTACTGAAACGGTTCCTCATCTTTATCCCCACGCTTTTTGCCGTTGTCTTTATCATATACGCCGTCATGGAGATGACTCCCGGCGACCCGGCGCGGGCCATACTGGGGGAACGGGCCGCTGAGGAACAGGCGGCGTTGCTGCGTGAAGAACTCGGCCTTGACAAGCCATTTTTTCTGCGCTATCTGGGCTACGCGTACCGTCTGTTTCTGAAAGGCGATCCCGGCGTTTCGTACAGCCGGAAGACGCCGGTTCTTGACGATATTCTGCGGAAGCTCCCCTATACCCTGACGCTGGCCCTGTGGCCGGCGTTCCTGAGTTTCTTCATCGGGGTTTCCCTGGGCGTCTTTTCGGCGTGTAAACCCCGTTCACCCGCCGATACGGTTTCTTCCGCAATCGTCCTGTTCTTCGCGTCAATTCCCGGCTATGTCCTGGGTATGCTGCTCATGCTGGTTTTTTCCCTGGGCCTCCACGTGCTGCCCGCAGGCGGGGCCTCATCCTGGCGGCATTTTATCCTCCCGGTTGCGGCCCTCACCATTCCCGCCGTTGCGGGGACGGTGCGGCTTACCCGCGCCATGATGATAGAAACCCTGGGACGGGATTATATCCGTACCGCCAAGGCTAAGGGAGCCGGCGGGGGAACGGTGGTCCTGAAACACGCCCTGAAAAACGCTCTGCCCCCGGTGATCATCACTTCAGGTATGCACTTCGGCTACCTGTTAGGCGGCGCGGTAATCACGGAAACCCTGTTCGCCCTTCCGGGTCTGGGTTCCCATGTCGTTGACGCGGTACGGATGAAGGACGCCCCGGTCGTGCTGGCATCGGTCGTGGTCCTGTCGGCGTTTTTCAGCGCGGTCCTCCTTATTCTGGACCTGGTCTGCGCCTTCCTGGACCCGCGGATCCGGGCGCGGTATGCCGGCAGGGAAGACGCGCCGCGATGAAAGCCGTACCTGTGCCCCGGAACAGCGGGGCCTTGGGCCGCTTTAAAAAAAACAAATCCGCTGTGGCGGCGCTGGCGGTACTCTCGGTGCTGACGGGCATCCTGATCTTCGCGGACCTCATCGCCCCCTATGAAAAGGGAATACGCTTGAATCCGGCGGCCCGCCTTGCTCCTCCCGGCGGGGAATATCTTTTCGGCGCCGACGAGTATGGCCGGGATGTATGTACGCGGGTCATACACGGCGGGCGGCTTTCCCTTTCTCTGGGCCTTGCCGCATCCGCTGCCGCCATGCTCCTCGCCCTGCTCCCCGGCTGCGCGGCGGGCCTTTTCGGGGGGCCCGTGGACGAACTCATCACCCGGATCATGGATGCGTTTCTCTGCATCCCGTCAATACTTCTCGCTCTGGCCCTGGCCGCCGCCCTGGGGCCGGGATTCGGGAGCCTCTTCATCGCCATGGCGGTCTCCCATGTACCGGGGTTTATCCGGCTCGTCCGCTCCATTACGCTCACCATCGTGGTGAACGATTATATCGAAGCCGCCAGAGCCTCCGGAACATCCGGCTGGGGAATCATAACCCGCCACATCCTGCCGAACGCCCTGGGCCCCATCCTCGTTCAGACGGCCTTCACTTCGGCGCGCGTCATCCTCATCGCCGCCGGGCTTTCCTTTATCGGACTTGGCGTCCGTCCCCCCGCTCCTGAATGGGGCGCTATGCTTTCCGAAGCGCGCCTTTTCCTGCGCCGCGCTCCGCATCTTATGATTTTTCCCTCGGCGGCCCTGGTCCTCACATCTCTTTCCCTTAACTTCCTGGGAGACGGCCTTCAGGACGCGCTGGATCCCGGCGTTGAGGCCTGAGGAGTTCCGTTCATGACGGCGGCGGAACCCCTGCTTTCCGTGAGGGACCTCAAACGGCATTTCCATACCCCCGCCGGTGTGGTAAAAGCCCTGGACGGCCTCTCCTTTGACGTGAGGAGGGGGGAGACCCTCGGCATCCTGGGGGAATCCGGGAGCGGGAAGACAAGCGCCTGTCTGTCCGTGCTGCGCCTTATCCCGGAGCCGCTGGGACGGTATGTGGGGGGAACGCTGCGTTTTGAGGGCCGGGACCTGCTCGCCCTGAGCGGCGGCGAATTGCGCGCGTTCCGGGGAGGCGGCGCTTCCCTGATCTTTCAAGAACCGGCGACCGCTCTGAACCCCGTCCTTACGGTGGGGGATCAAATCGCCGAAGGCATCCTGCTCCACACAGGACTGAGCCGGGCCGAAGCCTGGTCCCGAACCCTGGAATGGCTGGACCGGGTTGGGTTCCGCAATCCTGAACAGGCTGCCAAAAGCTACCCCTTTACCCTGTCGGGGGGTATGCGCCAGCGGGCGCTGATCGCCGCGGCCCTGGCGTCAGGCCCCAAACTCCTCATCGCCGACGAGCCCGCCGCCTCATTGGACATGACCACCCGGACGCGGATACTGGGCCTTCTGGGGGACCTGAAACGGAGCGCCGGCCTTTCGTGCCTCTACGTTTCCCATGACCCGGCGGCAATGCGGGGATTCGCGGACCGGATTCTGGTGATGTACGCAGGCCGTCCCTGCGAAACCGGCCCGGCGGAAGCTCTGCTTTCCCGGCCTCTGCATCCGTATACCCGGGGGCTAATGGAGGCCGCGTTTTTCAGAATCGGCGCTTCCGGTAGAAGCGGCGCTTCCCGGCTTCCGGTCATCCCCGGCAACGCGCCGTCTCTCCGAAATACGCCCAGGGGCTGCCCCTTCCATCCCCGGTGCCCCCTGGCGGAAGACCCCTGCCGCAAGGAGTTTCCGCCCCGGTACGAAGCAGGGAACGGACGGGAGGCGTGGTGTTGGCGGAACAGCGGCGGGGCGGCGGGGCGTTCTTTTTCCGCTGTTTCCACTGCCCACGCCGCAGACGTAAATACTCCCCCGGATGAAACCGTGATTGAATTGGTGGATATTAGAAAGCATTTTCCCCTTCCATGCGGTTTTTGGCGGAAGCCCGGCGGAACAGTGCGGGCGGTGGACGGCGTTTCCCTGCGAATCCGGCGGGGGACAACCCTGGCGGTTCTGGGGGAATCGGGATGCGGGAAGACCACCCTGGGCAGGATCGCGGTGAAACTCCTTAAACCGTCTTCGGGCGTTCTTTTTTTTAACGGCAGGGATAGTACCCACGCGCGGGGAGCGGAAGAGCGCCGCTTCAGGCGGAAGACGCAGATGGTGTTTCAGGACCCATTTTCGTCTCTGGACCCCCGGATGACGGTGTACGATATAATCGGAGAGGGGCTTACGAATTATCGGATGGTCAAAACCCGGAGGGAACTGCGGGACCGGGTGGTATTTGCGGCGGAAAAGTGCGGCCTTTCGGCGGATCAGTGCGCCCGGTATCCCCGCCAATTTTCGGGCGGCCAGCGCCAGCGCATCGCCATTGCCCGGGCCTTAGCGACGGAACCGGAGTTTATCGTCTGCGACGAGGCGGTCTCCGCCCTGGACGTTTCGGTTAAGGCGCAAATCCTCAACCTTCTTAAAGACCTTCAGGATGAAATGGGGCTTGCCTACCTTTTTATGACCCACGATTTACGGGCGGCGGAATATATGGGCCGGGAAACGGCGGTGATGTACCGGGGACGCATCCTGGAGCGGGGGCCTTCCGCCATAATGTTTCACCATCCCCGGCATCCGTATACCCAGGCCCTCCTTGCCTCCGCCCTGGTGCGTGACGGGCCGCGCCCGCCCCCTGCTGAGCGGCGGGGATGCGTGTACGCGCCCCGCTGCCCCCGGGCCGGAAAGGAATGTCGGATCGAAACGCCCCTTCTTCGGGAAGCGGAGCCGGGGCATTTTATTTCCTGCGTCCGCCCCGGCTGTTAATACCGGACTTTACCCCGTCGGACAAATGGGAAGCTGCGGGCCGAATACAACGTTCCGGATGTTTGCGACGTTCCGCCCACCTATAAAGCGCTGCGTAGCAATGCGGCGGACTGGAATACGGGTGAAGGCGGCGGAACGCATACAGACCTGTAGTGCGAAGCGCCCTTTGCTTTTATTTATATATTTGAGGCTGGTCCAAAACTGAAGTTTTGGACCAGCCTCATTTTTAT
>JAIRSS010000222.1 GCA_031255315.1 Spirochaetaceae bacterium | reverse complement strand
CCGGAATGACGCCCCGTGAAATCCCCTCCCTTTCTGTTTTATTCAGGGTATGGTATCATACCTCATGGCCAGGAACTTCACGTATACCGCCTTAGTCCTTCGAGTCCGGCCTTCGGGGGAATCCAACCGGGAAATTACGTTTCTCACCGCCGAGGAGGGCCTGATCCGGGCCACGGTATTCGGCGGCCCCAAGAGCAAGCTCCGCGCCCACGCAGCCCTCTACCATCAGGGGACCCTGTGGATATACCGGGACCCGGCGAAGACGTTTATGAAGGTAACGGACTTTGACGTTCAGGAATGGAGGCCGGGCATCCGGGAGTTGTACGAGCGGGCTATGGCGGCTCAAGCGGTGGCGGAAACGGTTCTGGAGGCTCAGGGAGGGGGGGGCGGCTGGCCGGAGGCCCTCGCCCTGGCAGGAAGCGCCCTGGACGCCCTGGATGCGGCAGACGAAGCCGTCTGCCGGCGGGTGATCATCCGGTTCTTGTGGAACTGGGCGGAAATCCTGGGCCAGCAGCCCGATCTTGACCGGTGCGCGGCGTGCGGCGGAGGATCCGGCGCTGCTCCGGGTTCAGGGGATGGGGCGCTATGGTATTCCCCGCGGGACGGGACGGCCCTGTGCCCTTCCTGCGCGGGTCTGTCTGCGGGACCGGGGCGGGCCGGGGACGCGGCGTGGGAAACCTCTGGATACCTGCCGGCGAGACCCGGGGTCAGGCGGTGGCTCGCGGCGGGCCGGGGGCGGCCTCTGACCCTGACGGGGCGGCTCGTCCTGGATAGGACGGCGGAGCGGGAAGCGAAGGCCCTGGTTGCGGCGGTTCTGGCCGGAGCGCTGGGAAAGCGGCTTTCAACCTGGGAATTTTAATGCGGGCCGGGGCGCTGCATCCGGACGAATACGGTGGAGGAAATATGAGAGCGGTTGACATCATCATGAATAAACGGGCGGGGAAGGAGCTTTCCCCGGAAGAACTTCAGTTCTTGATCGGCGGGTATGTGGCGGGGAATATCCCGGATTACCAGGTATCGGCCTGGGCTATGGCGGTGTTCTTTCAGGGGATGAGTCCGGCGGAAACTGCGGCGCTGACACGGATAATGCTGCGGTCCGGGACGGTGATTGACCTTTCCGGGATTGACGGGCCGTTTGTGGACAAACATTCCACCGGCGGCGTGGGGGATAAGACGAGCCTTATCCTCGCGCCCCTGGCGGCTTCCCTGGGGATACGGGACCCTATGATGTCAGGACGGGCCCTGGGGCATACGGGGGGAACCCTGGACAAACTGGAGGCGGTTCCAGGATACCGGACGGACCTTACCGTGGAGGAATTCCGAAGGATTATCAGGAAGGACGGGTTCGCCATGACGGGGCAGACCAGGGATATTGTGCCGGCGGACCGGCTGCTCTACGCCCTGCGGGATGTAACCGGGACGGTGGAGTCCATTCCCCTCATCACGGCGAGCATTCTGTCGAAGAAGGCCGCCGAAGGCGCGGACGCCCTGGTTCTCGATGTCAAGTACGGATCCGGGGCCTTTATGAAGCGGAGCGAGGACGGGGAGAAGCTGGCCCGTTCCCTGGTGGATACCGGGGCGGCGATGGGGAAACAGATCATCGCCCTCCTTACCGGCATGGACGAGCCGCTGGGAACGATGGTGGGGAACTTCCTTGAGGTTGAGGAATGTCTTGACTGCCTTGAAGGGAAGACGCCTGAAGGATCGGCGGATCTCATGGAAGTTACCCTGGAGTTGGCGGCCCGGATGGCCGTGCTGGGGGGTAAAGCGGCGGACCCGGAAGAGGGCCGGCGGCTTTGCGAGGAATGTCTCGCGGGCGGGGAGCCCCTGCGTCGCTTCCTGGATAACGTGAGGAGCCAGGGAGGGGATGTGGAGAAATTCCTGGAACTCAGGGGCGTCTACCGGTCCCCGGTCCGGGGGGAGGTCAGGGCCGCCGCGTCCGGGTACATACGCCGGATAGACGCCTGGAAGGTGGGCTGCGCCGGGGTGGACCTTGGCGTAGGGCGGAACCGGACAGAGGACGCGGTGAGTCCCACGGCGGGGGTGCAGATCCACAAAAAGCGGGGAAGCCCGGTTGCCGCAGGGGACCTGGTTATGAGCGTGTGGGCCAGGGACCAGGCGGGTCTTGAGTCGGCGCTGCCCCGGCTTGAGGAAGCGGTGGAATACGGCGAAACCGCTCCTCCTGAACAGCGGCTCATCTTAAAAGAAATCGTACCGGAAACGACGAACGGCGGAGGCGGTGGAACGAAATGATTTGGGACAAGAAAGAAATTTCCCAGGAAACGGTAAAGAGCATCGCCGCCCGGTATGATTGCGATTTCCTGCTCGCTTCCATTCTGGTACGCCGGGAGATTATCGAAGGAGAAGATATACAATATTTTCTGGAGGCCGACCCCGGGTATCTGCGGAATCCCTTTGAACTTCCTGATATGGAGGACGCGGTGGACCGTATTCTGGCGGCTAAGGACGAGGGGGAAAAGGTTCTGGTTTTTGGGGACCGGGACGCTGACGGGATCACCGGCACGGCCCTCCTCACCGGGTATCTCCGCGGCCTGGGCATGGATGTAAGCTGGCGGCTTCCCTCCGGGGATGATCCCTACGGGCTTTCACTACGGGCGGTGGAAGAATTCGCCCTGGCTTCCGGAAGCCTCATCATCACGGTGGACTGCGGCATATCCTGCATCGCCGAAGTGGCAAAGGCCAATGACCTGGGGATAGACGTGATCATCACGGATCACCACCCTCCCCGGGATACCATGCCGGAAGCTCTGGTCATCGTGAATCCCAAGCGGGAGGATTCCGCCTACGGTTTCCAGGGCTTATCCGGCTGCTCGGTGGCCTACAAGCTCGTCTCCGCCCTACGCTTTGCCCAAAAAAGCAGCGTCTACGGCCACTCGATCTGCCTTCTCGATGTCCGGCCTTCCAACGACGCCTATGTCATCGACATGGCTAAGATGCGGAACCTGGTGGTGGTAAAACGCCTGACGGAAACGGTGATTCCCGGAATGATGAGCATATCGGAAACCAGGCTGCCCGCTTTTCTGGAAGGGCAGCAGATCTTCGCCTGGGACGCTCCGCTCCAGAAAAAGATGCTGGCAAAGGTTTTCGGGAACGGGATCGATGTCTACATGCTTGATATGGCGGAGGAAATAGGAAAGGAGATTCCCCAGACCGCGGGAAAGAGCCTCCTCAGAATACGGGAACTCTCCAAACTGGCCAAATATTCAGATACGGCGCCGGAAGAACTGGACGTATTCATCAACCTGTTTACGGCCTTTATCAGGCGGCGGGAAAAGCATTTTACCGGCGAGGACCGGGCGGACCTCCAGCTTGCGGCTCTGGGGACTATCGCGGACATCATGCCCCTGCGGGACGAGAACCGCATCATCGTCCGCTCAGGCGTCGCTTCCCTTCAGGAAACGTCCCGCCCGGGGATTCAGGACCTGCTTTTCAAGCTGGGTCTTGCGGGACGGCGCTTCAGCGCCGGGGAAATTTCCTGGCAGCTCTGTCCGGTCATCAACGCCGCCGGGCGCATGGGCAGTCCGGAAAAGGCGGCCGCCCTCCTACTTTCAGAAGACCCAAAGGAACGGAATACGCTGGCGGACGAGATTATCGCGATGAATGAAGAACGAAAGAAGCTGGGCGGGGATATGTGGGCCCTTGTGGAACCCCGCGCAGCGGAAAGCCGCGCTGAATTCGACGGAAAGATGGTCCTGGCCTATGGCGAAGACATAGCCCGGGGAGTTACCGGGCTCATGGCAAACCGCGCGTCGGGCGTCTTCAAAGCGCCGGCGATGGTCGTTTCGTTCAGTGAAACAACCGCTACCGGATCGCTCCGTTCAGCACGGGGCTTCAATGTCCGGTCCCTTATGGAACCCTGCGCGGATCTCTGTATTGACTGGGGAGGCCATAATTTTGCCGCCGGGTTCAGTCTGGAACGGTCAAATTGGGACGCTTTCCGGGAACGTCTTAAAAACATGGCCCGGATCATAGAGCTAAAGGACGAAGAGGATGAGGAAACCATCGTGGTAGACGCGGAACTCCCCCCCCCCTATCTGACCCCGGACATTCTTAAACTGGTTGACCGGTTTGAGCCGTATGGCGAACAAAACGGACGGCTTGTCTTTATGACCAGGGGTATTCGGGTGGTGGATATTACCTTCATAGGAAAAACTGAAATTAAGCATGTTAAACTTACCCTGGATACGGGAAAATATAAGTGGCCTGCGCTGTATTGGCAGGCCGCCGGTAAAGTGAAACAGGAGTTTGACCTGGAGGATCAGGTTGACCTGGTATACACGGTGGAGCGGAACTGGTTCAACGGGATCGAGACCCCCCAGCTCAAAATTATTGATTTGCGGCGTTCAGACGAAGCCGCAGTCTGACAATGTCCTTCCGTCCCGGGTTTCCTCATTTCCGGATAGGCAACACCCTCAAACCATTCATTAAACCCTGTATTGTTCTCCTTGTATGTTTGGCCGTCCTGGGCCTATGGCTCTCCGCCGGCTTCCTTTTTGCTGGCGGACGGCGGGATTCAGGTCCCGCAAACGCCGCGGAGGAGCCGGCGCTGTCCGCAGACGCGCCGGACGCCCCTGAAGAACCCGTTCTTCCCGCCGGACCGGAACAGGAGGCGCCGCCTCAGGATCAGGAGCGGGTCTTGTTCCGTATGGCGGCTTTGCCCGACTCTCTCCGGCCTGGGGAACCGGTAACCGTCGGCCTGGCCCTTCCGCCGGCGGATACCGGCGCGGAGGGAAGCCCCCGAATCCACGCGGTTCTTATCAACGCCCAGGGACGCCGTTTAAGCCGGGCCGCTTTTTTCACCCTTCCCGACGGTCCGGCGGGAAGAACGGTACTGGCGGCGGTGCTCGCCGTTCCCACTACCGTTCATCCGGGAGCGGCTTTTATCAGAACAGACCCGCCCATCAAGGGAATGGAAGACCTCCCCCTCATCATTACAAGCCGGGATTTCATTTTCGAAACCATTGAATTAAACGAGGAAAACACAGAGCTGCGGACCGCCGATGAGCCGCAGAAAATACTGGAGGCGGAACATCTTTGGGCCATCCTGCGCCGGACGGGGGATACGGTCTATGCCGGGGAAGCCTTTGAAGCGCCGGTTCGTTCTACCCGGCGGACCAGCTTTTTTGGAGACCGCCGGGTCTACCGGTATGTAAACGGCGCCACGGACGCCGCCATCCACGCCGGTATAGACTACGGAGTTCCCCAGGGAACAGCGGTCCACGCCTGCGCTCCGGGGAAAGTAGTTCTGGCCCGGCCCCGCGTCGTTACGGGGAATTCGGTTGTTGTCGAGCATCTTCCCGGCCTCTATTCCCTCTACTATCACCTGGATACTATAGCCGCCGCCGAAGGGGAACTTGTTGCAAAGGGCGCTCTTCTCGGCGAATCGGGCGCTACCGGCCTTGCCACCGGCCCCCACCTTCATTGGGAAATCCGGGCGGCTGGGGAAAACGCCGACCCTGACACGTTCATAGAGCGGGCCATTCTTGACAAAACAACCATTCTAAGTAAACTGTTTAACTAGGAGCCTGTTGCAGTCTTGGAACAGCCTCTAAAGGAGTACGGTTTTCAAAGCCGTAGTATACATTCCGTATAGGGAGTGTTTATTTTGACCGGCGGGAAGGGAGGTGAGTTATTTGGCGCATATCATCATCGATGAAAATGAGATCCTGGAAAAGGCTATTAAACGGTTTAAACGGATGGTCGAAAGAGAAGGCATCATCCGGGAATATAAAAAACGTGAATACTACGAGAAACCTTCCACAATTCTGAACCGGAAAAAGAAAGCGATTCAACGAAAATTGATGAAGAAATCCCGAAGGGGAAAAGCCGATTATTAATTGCGGCTGTTTCAAACCCCCGGGCCTTAGCGCTCGGTTAATGAGGTTTGGAACAGGCTCCAATTCGCTATAAAACGGCGAAGTGAATCGGCGGCTTCCTATAACGGTCGGTGCAAGAATCAAATGCCTCAGGTGTGATTCTTGCACATATCCTCTGTATCTGTTTTATCGTATTTTATACCGTGAGTTCGACGGGAAGAAACCTCATATTTAATACCCCGGCGTCATGCGGATGCTTGGTAAATTGCCAAGCGAAGCAATCCTGTGAAGCATGGGCGCAACGCGATACGCCTGATCCTTCGCGGTCTCAGATCATACGAGAGGCGCGTTTCGTTCCCCTCGAACTCACGGTTGGTAGTATGCGGATAACGTTCCGGCTGTACGCAGCGTTTTGTCGGAGGTTTTGCGTGGGAATGAGCGAAGCGAATGACCTAGCAAAACCGGAGCCCGAGCCGCTTTAGCGGCGGAGCGTAAACAGTCCTTTTATGGGACGTACGCCCGTACACTATTATTTTTACCATCCCGATATTTCGCCATCTGCATCTTTAATATCAATTTGCGTTTGATTCCTCATCCATGAAAAGGCACTCGGCAATTCCTAGCGCAATTCAGAGAATACCTCATAAGGCGTTCTAAAGTCAACTGACCGCAGTGCCGCATCGAAAAAGCAACCCTAAAGCCCATGCCTCATTTTGAAAAAGCAACCCACATTAAGACAGACTATCCGGCAGCAACAGCTATCGGAGGTCAGAATGGGGTTAACCATGCAAGAAAAAAAAGCCGTTACAAGGCAGGTCCGTTCCCGCTATCAGAAAGCCGGACGGAAAGAAAAATCAGCTGTCCTGGACGAATTCATCAGCATTACCGGGTACAAAAACCGGAAGTACGCCCTGCGCCTTCTCAATAAACCGGCACAGACGCAAGCCCTCCTCTTCACGCAAGGCGGGGCGGTCAAACTCAAATCCGCCAAACCAAGGCCGGCCAACCGGAAGGGCAAAAAAATCTACACCGACGATGTCACCGCCGCCCTGCGCCTGGTCTGGACGTTTTTCTGGTATAAGTGCGGGAAGCTGCTCGCGCCCCTCATGCGCCAACAGATGGACTATATCGCCCTGTGGCCGGCCTTCGGCATCACCCCCGCCGTCAGGGAAAAGCTGATGAGGATAAGCCCGGCTGCTACCGATGTCGCATCAGGCTGGATTTGCCTCTTCTCCCTCCTAAACAAGGCCCACCGCTGGACCTTCGCCGCCCTCAGGGACATTCACGTGAACCTCCCCTTCCCCCTGCGGGAGTTCCACAGCGATAACGGCGGCGAATTTATCAACCACGTCGTCACCGACTGGCTCCGCAACCCCGCCTGCCCCATCTCTTTCACCCGCTCCCGGGACCATAAGAAAAATGACAACTGTTTCGTCGAACAGAAAAACGGCGCCGTTACTCAACTTTTTTATGCCAACGATGAAGCTGGAAAGCAAGGTGAAGACCGGCTCCAAAGAAAATAAAAAATCCCCACGGCAGATCCGCGGGGTATTTTAAGATTGTTGTTTGTAATTCAGTCGAATAAACTTGGTTGGTTTTCGTCAGTTCTTATCTTGTATAGCTGTTTGTAGTCTTTTCCCCTCCCCTGGGCTCTCACATAGTTCGCTATCGTTTCCTCATTCCCATATTTCCCTACC
>JAIRSS010000208.1 GCA_031255315.1 Spirochaetaceae bacterium | reverse complement strand
GCAACCTACCGGTTCGAAAAGCCCTTCGTGCAAATATGCCGGTATGTGTTCCCCTTCCTGCTTATCCAACTGGTAGTGGTGATCCTTGTAACCTACGTCCCCTGGCTTTCCACCTTCCTTATCAAATTCTTTTAATTCAGAGACTTTCCCAAAACTTTAGGTTTGGGAAAGCCTCCATTCCTTCACGGCAGCCGGACCGGATGACAGACGCGCTTTTCCCGGCAACTTTAGAAGCGGATATTCCGCCGGTCGAATTCTTCGATTAATACGCCCAAGTCCGGAGGGATTTGAAGCGGTTCTCCCGCCGCGCGCTGGGCTGATACGGTATCCTTGAGGCCGTTGCCGGTTACAAGGGACACCACCGTCGCCTCCGGGGGAATACGCTTCTCCTCAACCACCTTTTTCAGGCCCGCCGTGCCGGTTACACCGGCGGGTTCGCCGAATACGCCGCTCACCCTGCCCAGAAGCCGCATCGCCCCCAGTATTTCGTCATCGGAAACCGTAACGGTCAGCCCCCCAGATTCCCGGATTGCCCGCAGCGCTTTTTCCCCGTTGCGGGGAACGCCGACGGCGATGCTGTCGGCAAGGGTGTTTTCTTCCATCCACTCAATAGGCCGGCCCGTCTCAAAGGCCCGGTTCACCGGACAGCAGCCCGCAGCCTGTACGCTGATAAGGCGGGGCAGCTTATCAATAAGGCCGATGGCGTAAAGGTCCTTGAATCCCTTCCATACTCCGGCAATGGTACAACCATCCCCCACGGAGACCGCCGCATAATCCGGGGCTTTGAAGTCCAACTGCTCGGCGATCTCCAGGGCCACGGTTTTCTTCCCCTCGGAAAGATAGGGGTTGATCGCCGCGTTGCGGTTATACCAGCCCCATTTTTCAATGGCCGCGGCGGAAAGCCGGAAGGCGTCCTCGTAGCTGCCCTTCACGCTTATGACCTGAGCGCCGAACACAAGAAGCTGGGCGACTTTGCCCTTGGGCGCCCGTTCAGGTACAAAGATAACGGACCGCAGCCCCATCGCGGCGGCGTTCCCCGCAAGGGAGGAGGCGGCGTTCCCGGTAGAGGAACAGGCGACGGTATTCATCCCCGCGTGGGCGGCGCGGACAACGGCGATTGCCGACGCCCGGTCTTTGAGGCTCGCCGTAGGGTTAAGGCCGTCGTCCTTTATGTAAAGGTTTTTCAGTCCTAAAACTTCTCCCAGCCGGTCCGCCCGGTAGAGAGGGGACCAGCCCACCCTCAGCGGGGTCAGGGAGGACCCGTCCTCAACAGGCAGAAGCTCCCGGTAACGCCAGATGGAAAACTCCCGCCGCCCGGCAAGAACCTCCCTGGTCAGACGGGACTTGATATAGGCGTAATCGTACTGAACCTCAAGAAGCCCGCCGCATTTGGTACAGGTGTAGGTGTGCTCCCCCGCTTCATGTTCTTCGCCGCAGTCAATACATACCGCTGAAATTACGTTCTTCATAACTAACCCTCCTATGCCGGTAAGCTGTGGGCCGCAATGCCGGCTTTGTAACCCGGCTTACAGGGATTTCAATAAACCGGTCCGTTCGTTGAATTCATTGATGAGTGCATCGATCTCCGCAGCCTGCCGCTGGACGCTCTGGAACGTCCGTTCCTGATGGTACCACTGATCATCAAGTTCCTCGGAAGTACGGCCCTGCTGTTCAACCCAGGTATAATATTTGAGGTTATGCACCCGCTTGCGTTCCGGATAGGTCAGTTCCAGCATGTTGTCCGTACGTTCGCCCCAAAGACTCACGGCAAAGTCCGCCGCCGCGTTGAGGGCGGTATACGCTCCCTGTTCGGCGCGAAGCTCTTCGAGCCGGGAACGGTACATCTCCACCGAATCGGTGAGTACCGTGGCAACCACGTCCGACGGCCCCAACTCGTAATATTTGGCGAATTTGATTGCGCAGAGCATGTTTGATATGCCGGAAATCCCCATAAGGGCGAGCCGCTCCACGTCTTCCCCGGAGACTCCCGCTTCTTTTTCCAGATACTCCTTCCCCACCGGCTCGTTGAAAAGCCGCAGGAGGGCGATAGAATCCTTATCGTCAATGGCTATCGCCATGTCGGTGTTCTTAACGTTATGTACCCAGGGGATGTGTTTGTCTCCTATTCCCTCCAGGCGGTGGGCGCCGAACCCGTTGTTGAGGATCGTGGGACACTGCAAAGCCTCCCCTACCGCGATCTTACCGGCGGGATACTGCTGTTTAAGGTAGTCCCCGCTTCCCAGGGTTCCCGCCGAACCGGAAGTAAAACACACGCCGGCAAAGTTCCCGCCGCCGCCCCGGATGCTCTCAAAAACTTCGGCGATAGCTTTGCCGGTAACGGTGTAATGCCAAAGGTAATTTCCCAATTCCTCAAACTGATTGAAGATAAGTACGTCCTGCCGGGTGGTCCGCAGTTCATGGGTTTTGTCGAATATTTCTTTTACGTTGGATTCCGTACCCGGCGTGGCGATCACTTCCCCGGCGATTTTGGAGAGCCAGTCAAACCGTTCCCGGCTCATCCCGGCGGGAAGAATGGCGATGGAATCAACCGCCAGGAGCTTGGAGTTGAAGGCCCCTCCCCGGCAGTAATTCCCGGTGGACGGCCAAACCGCCTTCTGCCGCGTCGCGTCAAACTGACCGGTAACCAGCCGGGGGACCAGGCAGCCAAAGGCTGCTCCCACCTTATGACAGCCTGTGGGAAAAAACTTGCCCGTCATACAGATGATTCGCGCGTCAACGCCGGTAAGCGCCCGGGGCAGTTCGATAAAATTCGGCCCGCCGAAAAGCCCGCCCGACTCCTTCCGCTCATTCTTCCAGGTTATTCGGAACAGGTTCAGGGGATCGATGTCCCACAGCCCGACGTTCTTTAAACGAGCCCGTATCTTCTCCGGGATTTGCCCGGGATCCTGCATCTGCGCAAAGGTAGGAATAATGATGTTCCGTTCCTTCGCCTTTTGAATATTCCGCTCCAAGACTTCCTGATTGATTGACAGATTTATCATACGATTACCTCACTGGTTAAGATAGGAAAAAGCCAAAGTGCCAACGAACTTCAACTTGAAAATCGAATTCTATTACTATATTGTGTTGCTGTCAAGTTTAAATTTTAGTGTGTCGTTAAGTAAGTGATAAGTTCACCCCCTCGGATAAGATAGGAGGATGAAATATACGATGAGTACAAAGGAACCGGCCCGGCTGTCGGTTATTAAAGGCTCGATAGACGGGGCCTATACGGTAAAACAGGCGGCACGGAAGTTCGGCGTTAGCACACGGCGGGTAAAATCCCTGAAGAAGGCGGTATGGGAGCGCGGCGATGAGGCTGTCATTCACGGGAACGCCGGACGGCGTGGGAAAGACGGGCGAGGTTTGGGGAACTGGTTCAAACCGATGCCGCGCCTTTTGACTGGTTTGGGAGCGGTATTCAATACGCTTTGCACGGGTTTCAGGATGACGCGACTGGGGGAGATTCTCAGGTTGTCCTGTGCGAGCACAAGCGCCTTCAGGGGTATTTTGAGGCGTTTAGGGCGGTCTTACGACGCTACGGGATGCCGGAGGCCCTCTATGCCGACAGAATAGGGATATATTTTGTCAACACGAAAAAACCGGAAAACCGGACGGTTGAGGAACAGCCGTCCGGAAAAACGCCGGATAAAACCCACTTTGGCCATAGAGCCGGGACATTGGGCTGCGAGCTTATTCCCGCCGGAAGCCCGCAAGCCACAGGCGTATTGAACGCCTGCGGGGGGACGCCGCAAAGCCGCCTGCCCGTTTGGCTCGCTATAAACGGTATTACCGCTATGAAACAGGCCAACGCCGCCCTGCCCCGTTTCGCTATGAAGGGCAACAGTAACCGGTGGAACAAAGAATACTTCCCGCCTCCAAATGCCGGAATAGTTTCCAATGCGGGAAATTCCAGCGGGGTTAATCCCCGGAAG
>JAIRSS010000172.1 GCA_031255315.1 Spirochaetaceae bacterium | reverse complement strand
GAGCTTCAAACTCCGCCTGGTCCGAAAAGCCGGGAAGGCCGGGCTGTTCCCGCATCCACCGCGCCAGAACCAGGATCCGTTCCCGGCGGTTCCGCAGGGCGGTCAGGGCCTGGGTCCCGGTCAGCCGGGAGGAGCCCCGGCGCAGCTTCCCCCCGCTTATGTCCAGGGTTTCCAGGGGCGATCCCAGTTGGAGAACCGCCGTTTGGGCTTCGCCGGAATGGCCCTCGACAAAACTGCCGGTTCCCGCAAGCTCCAGGATGAACTCATTCCAGCCGCTCAGGTTGGGGCTCAGGAACTCCAGGGAACTGACGAAAAAGTTACCCGCTCCGTCCGGGGCCGAGGCGCGGATCCGTAGATTCGGCTGGGAGTCAACCCTGACGAGGAGGCTCTCCCGCCCGGCCCTGTCACGGAGCCGTTCCACCCGGATCCCCTGTTCCGGCTCTTCCCACAGGGCGAGGGTCTTCTCCGCAAAGGCTGAACCGTCCAGGACCCGGCCCCCGGTTTCAGCCAGGGAAACACAGCCGCCGTTCAGCAGGGCCAAGCCCAGGAAGAACAGGAGGGGCGCCGGTTTTCCCCTCATGGCTTGTTTTCATCCGCCGAGGCGTTTTCCCCGCGCTCCCGTTCTTTCTTTTCATCCGCGGCGAGCTTCCGACTGTAGACAAAGAGCCCCAGGGAAGCAAGGACAACGCCGTCAATCATCATCTTTTCAAGCCCTTCGTCAACCTCAATGCCGGAAAAATGCCGGAAGAAGCCGTAGACGATGAGAAAAATTCCAAGACCTGCGGCGATTCGCAGAAGATGGATCCGCGTCAGTTTCATCGGCTTATTATACTTAATAGATCAGTCCGATTCCAATCCCCCCAAAGCCGCCCCCGCGTCCGCCCTCCGCCCAGCCTCCTCCTGTCAGGGAGAAGACCAGGTTCGAGGGGGGAGGGAAGAAGCGTATTTCAGCGGCAGCCATGAGGGGGCCGAACCGGGGGCCTTCCCCTCCGGCGCCGGCGATACGCAAACGGCCCTGTAGGGAGAGCCCCGCCGTAAAGACCGTCCGCCGGAAAAGCAGCCCCCCGGAAAGGAGGAGCCGGGGCGCGGCCTCCGCGGGATAACCCTCCTCGCCGGTCCAGAACACCCCGGGACTGAGCGCCAGCGAGACGGCCTCCCCCAGGCGCCAGGAAAGGGGCAGGGACAGGGCGAGGCCGACGGGGGCTCCAAAGGGGGTAAGGGTCCCCTCGTTAGCCCAGGCATAGGAAAGCGCCGCCGCCGCGCCCGGACCGGCCCCGGCTTTGGCGAAGGCCCATTTGACGCTTCCCCCCAGGGAGCTTGCCGCGCTCGTTGCAAAATAGGGGGTTATGTTTATCGCCCCGGTTATCTCGAAATTGTCCGCCGGGGAAAACCGCAGCGCCGCCGCGAAAGGAAGGGCGCTCCAAAGGTCTCCCGCCGCAACCGCGCTGCCGAAGAGCAGGGTCCCGTCCACTTGAAAGGAGCCCCGGGGTCCGAGATCCGGCAGGGGGCTGAAAAACAGCCCGGAAACAAGCGCCGAGGACGCAAGGGGGTAGATGTTCAGGGAGCTGTCGATGTTCACGGTCATTTCAGCCCGCCGTTCCGCCCTGGACGCTCCATCCTCGGGCAGAGATTCGAGCAGCGCCAGGACCCGGTAGGGGCCGTCGGGCAGTGGCTGCCCCTCCCGGTTCCGGCCATTCCACGCCACCGACTGGAACCAGGTGTCAAAGGGCCCCAGGTCCCGCGCAAAAACCGTGTCGCCCCCCTGGTTTTCTATCACTATCCGGCCCAGGCCCGGGGCGGACACATTAAAACTGATCTCCGTCATTCCCAGGGAGCCGGAATTCGCCGGGTTAAACCGGACGCGGCGCAGCTCCGCTCCGGTCATGTTGAAGGGGGCGGCCTGCATCTCCACCTTGAGGCGCCGGCTAAACTCCTGATGCACATACACGGAATGGACGGCCTCTTCCCAGCCGAAGGCCCGGACCCGGACCGTCCGGTACCCCACGGGCAGGGAAAGGACCGCGCTGTTTTGCAACTCCCCGTCCACGATAATTTCCGGTCTGAGCGCCAGTCTGTCCGGCGGGGGGCTTCCCGCTTTCCGCTGAATATCCAGGGTCAGGATCCCCAAAACCGCTTCCAGATTCAGGGTTGCCTCAAGCCGCCGGTTTTCCCGCACGGTCACCCATATCCGGCGCTCCCGGTAGCCGTCCTTGACAAGCCGGACGCCGTATTCCCCCGGCTCTATGGTCTCAAGCGTAAAGGGGGTAAGCCCCCGCTCAATGCCATTAATAAAAACCACGGCCTGGGAAGGCTCGCTCCGGACTACCAGGCCCCGTCCCTCCGTCTCCTCCAGGGTATCCCCCATGACCGTCCTCACAGCGGCAGTCAGGAGGACAAAAACCACTGTTACGATCCGGGCGCTTCGATAGTTCAAAACCTGTTATCCGTTTGCCTGTTGGTCTCGGCGACCAGGCCAAACGATTCCGGGAGAGGCGGAATCACAACACCGCTGGATAATGTCCATGCCAAAAAGGCGTTTTTCTGTTCGTACATAGATGTCTCCTCTTCTAGTATATTGAGCCTGTTCCACAACTAATTGACTGTGCGCTAACGTTCCCGGCATAGCCGGGGGCACGGTTTTGGACCAGCCTTGAGCCGTTGGCTCATGCAGTTTCTTCGGATTAAAGTCCGCGGCTTTCAGCCTGCGAACCAAAGGTTCGACGAAACTGCGTTTTTAGCTGTAAGGCGATTTTTTACTCTACAAATCACAGGACACCTGTCATTGCGAGTACGCTGTTATGTCCCGCGCCCGCCCTTGACACCACCCCTGCGGATGGATACCTTGAATCCATGCCTCCGCGTTCCGGTGTTTTCGCTATGCTGCCCCCGCAGTTCTTTTCCCCTCTGGCCCGGGCAAACCGGGAACATTATGCAGCCCTGCTGGTACTCTATTTCAGATTGTTTCAGGAAAGCTCCGGGAAGCTGGAACGGGAACAGGTTATCCGCTCCTTTACGGACTACCTTGCCCGGCACAGGGAATCCCTGGTTTTGGAAAGTTCCGATGACGATCCCCTTGATATCGCCGGTGAAGCCGGAGTGAATCCCTCCGGACAGGACAGCGAGCCGCCCTATTTTGATTTTGGCGGCACCCCTGCCAATCCGGAACCCCGGAACGGGGAAACCGGGAGCGCCGCGTCCGCCGGGGAGCCGGATGGCGGCGCTTTCTTTCAGGACGACCGGGCCGCGGCGAACAGGTTCCTCCGCAGGATCATCAACGCCGGCTGGCTGGGAGAAGAGATGCTTCCCGATTATACACGGGTCATCAATATCACTCCCCATGCCCGCCCGTTCTTTGAGGCCCTTGCGAAAGTAGACGAAGGGCTTAAAACCGAATACGAAAGCCACGTGGTGGCGATCTATTCCCTGCTCTGCGGAGATGCGGTTGAGGAAAACGGCCACTATGCCGTGTTGAACGCCCACAGCGCCACTATCGCGCTCATCGACTCCCTCAAGGTGCTGTCACAAAGCATCAAAGGCCACTACGACCGGTTTACTTCCGAAGCGGCTTCCGCGGAAGTAAAAGGGATACTGCATCTCCACTACGATATTTACGCGGAAGAAATCCTGGACAGCGCGTACAAGCGGCTTAAAACATCGGATAACCTTTCCCGTTACCGGCCCCGGATTCAGGAAACGGTAGGAAGACTGCTGGGCGATGAACAATGGCTCGACGGGAGCGCCCGCAAGTATTCCCGGATAAGTGCCCAAACTCAGGAAGAAAGCCGGGGACGGCTTATCACGCTGCTGGAAGAAATACGGGATACCCTTAAGGCGGTGGATCCCCTTTTGGACGACATAGACCGCCGGAACATGCTCTACGCCCGCTCCAGTATTGAACGGATAAAGGCCCTCCTTGAACCGGATTCTACCCTGGCGGGAAAGCTGGGTGCCCTGGTGCGGGAACTCTACGCCGGCAAAGACGCCGCCGGCAGCCTCTATCTTAAACTGCCCCACCATCTTTACGGCGTCAGAACCATCGCCCCGGAATCCTTGTACCGCCGGTATAAACGGGAGGCGGTACAGCCGGGAAAAGGGTTTCGCCCGGAGATTGACGCGGAAGGACGGAAGAAGGCGGAAGAAGATCTGTTTCGCCGCCTGCGCCGGCAGTTGAGTCCCGACAAGATCAGCGTGTGGCTTGATGAACTGGGGGGAGAAAAGCGGCTGCTCACGTCACGGGAATTAATCGAAGATGAACATTCTTTTGAACGTTTTATTTACAGCGTCCTCTATGCCGATTCCCGTCCCCGGAGTTTCAGCTATAAATTGGAAGAAACCGTGCGGCGGCGGATTGAGACCGAAAAATACGCGGTTCCGGATATTGTCCTGCGGAGAAAGGGATGAGAAGCGAAATAGAATACATCTCCCGAATCGCGGAGCTTACGGACGGCGAATTCGATCTTTTTAAGGCAAGCCTCCACATGCTGCTTTCCAGGACCTTTATTATCCGCGGCAGGGAACAGGAGGAAGAACTCTACGATTTTGCCATCCGCAACATCCCCGTCTATGACGCGTGGTTTTCCTGCATGGACGCGGGGATCGTCAAGGATGAAAGCCTGGGGGTGATCGCCTTCCGGGGCGGAGGCAGTACCAGGTTGCGGCTTGGCCGGGAGGAAACCTGCGCGCTGCTGGTGTTCCGTCTCCTCTATGAAGAAAAGCGCACCGAGCTTTCCCTGACCAGTTTTCCTTCGGTGACGGTTCTCGATTTTACCCAGAAGTACGATGCCATGACCAACGGCAATTTGAAGAAGACCCGCCTTGAAGAAATCCTGCGGCGGCTTCAGGCCCATAAACTCATTGAAGTCCTCTCTTCGGATCCTTCGGACGCGGAGGGCCTTATCATCCTTTATCCAAGTCTGGCGGTCAGCGTCAATAAAGACAGCCTCGATGAACTCCTCAACTCTATGGGCGGCAGGACAGGCGGAGACGGCGCGGATACTCCGGAGGGGACGGATACATGATAACCCTGGAACGGATACGCCTGGTCGGGTGGCATTACTTTGAAGACGAACTCATCAGTATAGGCAACCGTTGCCTCTTTGCCGGGGATAACGGGTCCGGCAAGTCCACCATCGTAGACGCCATTCAGTACGCTATGGCGGCGGATCTTCGCAAGGCCAGGTTCAACGCGGCCGCCGGAGACAGAAAGAGTGGACGGGACCTTGTGGGGTATGTGCGGTGCAAGATTGGCAGTGATACTACCGAATATCTGCGGAACGACGCCGTAGCCCATGTGATGCTGGAATTCTCAGGCGGAAACGGCGCGGGCTTTTCCGCCGGGGTCTGTGTGGAAGCCTTTGCGGACAGCAGGCTTACCGAACATTTCTGGACAGGCGACAGTATCCCTGTCGATACGATAGCGGTACGGGGCGAAGGCGGAGAGCTTTTGACCTTCCGGCAGTTTCGGGATTCCGCGCCGGGCCGCAACGACCGGGGACGGGCGTTCAGCTTTTTTGATTCAAAAAATGTTTATCTTAAAGAGTTCACCAACCGTCTTGGTGTGTGGCGCAGGCTCGCGCAGTACAATCCTTACCTGGAAGCCTTCACGAGGTCGGTCAGCTTTACTCCACTTGTATCGGTGGATAAATTCGTCTGCGATTATATTCTGGAAGACAGGCCGGTGGAGATTTCCATAATGAAGGCCAACCTGGAAAGCTACAAGGAAGCGGACCGGGAAGCCAGGGCCGCGATGCTCCGCATCGACGCGCTCAGGCAAATTACCCTCAAGGCGGCGGAGTGGCGCAATTACAGCGGCTTCATCCTCAAACAGGGATATCTCAAGATGGTCATTGAAAAGACCATGGAAGGAAAACGAAAGGCCGATCTTGAACAGAAGCATGATGAACTTGAAAAGAAACTGGAATTTCTGCAAAAGGAAATTGCCGCCCTCAAGACTGCCCGTTTTGAGCTGGACCACGAACGGCAGGAAACCGAAACCGCCCTTGCCCTGAATGACGCGCACAATCTCTACCGCCGCACGGCGGAGAAGCTGGACCGGATAAAGGCGGAACTTGCCGAAGAGACGCGAAAGGCGGAAAAATACCGGCTCTACCGTTCCCAGTGCGAGGCCCTCCTGGGCTGTTCTCTGGAAGAGAATCCTGAAGCGGGCATAGCCCTGGCGGAAGCCGGGGAAAGAGAGAAACGAAACGGGAAAGACGATGCCCGGCGGCGAAAAGAGGAACTCAGGCTTAAACTGAACGATACCCTGGCGGAACTGACGGATCTGGAAAAGGGCATACCCCGCTACCCGGAGCCGCCGACCCTGCTCAGAAAGGCTCTGGAAGAAGCGGGTATTACCGCGCATTTTCTTGCGGACCTGGCGGAAGTAAGCGACCCTGCCTGGACCGACGCGGTGGAAGGCTGGCTTAACACCCTCCGTTTCGCGGTGCTGGTACAGCCCGGCCAGTTTCAGAGCGCCCTGGAAATTTACGACCGCCTTCCCCGTTCGGTGGCGGGAGCGTTTTTGCCCAATCTGGAAAAGATGCGGGGGGCCAGGTCCCGGGAGAATTCCCTGGCATCTCTTGTCAAAACCGATTCGGTCTATGCCAGGATGTACATCGATTATATCCTGGGGGACGTGATCTGTGCGGATATCGGGACGCTCAAGAATTACGCACGGGCCGTTACCCGGGAATGTATGACTTATTCCAGCCATACCGCGTCCCGCATCCGCGAGGAAGTCTGCCGCCGTCATTACCTGGGCCGCTCGTCCCGCGTGGAACGTATGGACTTCCTCCGCGCCGAGTCGGCGCGCTTACGCCGGGAACATGACGCGGCGGCGGAACAGGAAAACCAGGCGGCCCGGGAAGAGGAGCTTTTCCGCCGGGCCTACAAAACCCTGGTAGAGATGAGCTATCTTTTCCCTTCGATCCAGCGCTGCAAGGATTTGGAAACGGAACGGGCCAAAACCGAAGAAGACCTTGCGGCAATAGACACCAGCGGTTTTGAGGAACTGCAAACCAAACGGGCGCTTCTTCTGGCGCGGATGGAGGAAAC
>JAIRSS010000169.1 GCA_031255315.1 Spirochaetaceae bacterium | reverse complement strand
GTAATTCATTACATCCTCTCCCGAATAGCAACGTTTACTTCGATTTTTCCAAGGGGACCTAGTTCCATAGGAACAATAAGGGCTTCAACTTTGAGGGAGCTGGAAACTTCAAGGTTATCTCCAACAAAGAGAGCCGGAGGAGTCAGATCAAATTTGAAACCAAGATCGTGGAGTTTGGTAACCGCCTGAGCGGTGATCATGTTGGCAAGCTCCTGAATGGTAGCTTTGGCCATATCATCTAAGGCGGGCAGTTTTTCATCGTTCATGATACTCGCCACTTCCAAAGCAGTCTCCTTGGTCATATCAAAACGAATCTGCCCTATCACATCACCAGTAAGACCAACCACTGCGGCAACTCCCATAATAGACAGCGTGGAAGATTTGAGGTACAAGTCACTCCGTTTAACATTTTCGTACACTTGACTTTTAAGAATACTAAAAGCCGCCTCAACAAATGGGTTGATGTATTCAACTCTCATACAAATACTCCTTTACCAAAACTAATTACGCGCAAACGCGGAAACAGGATCCTTCCCTATGGGCTGCCAGTCATCTACCGGAAGCTGTTCATTTCTTCCCAGAATAACGAGTCCGCCTTTTTTCAATTTTTCGGAAAATTCAGCGACAACTTTTTCCTGATCTTGAAAAGAAATAAAAGACAGAAAATCCCGGGCTATAATAATATCTATCCCGGGAATCTGATTCCCGTTCAGTATATCATGATATTCAAACAAGATCGAGCCCTTTATTTCCTGGCTAAAACTATAACCATTTTTACCCCGTACCATAAAACTCTGGATAAATTTAGGAACGTCGCCAATATCAAAAACCATATTCGGCGCCGTCGATATAGAAAGAATATCATTGTCATTAGCCCATATCTTAATATGGCCGCTGGGATACCGGGACCTTAAAATACACGCCATTGAAAAAGTTTCGTAGCCCTTCCCGCAACCAAGATTCCAAACCTGAATGTTATTGGAACTCAAGTTCGGCAGCAGGCTCTTAATCTGAAGGGAATAATCATCATCCCAGAACGCCCCGGTATTGGGGGAATAGAATGTAGCCAGGAAGTCATCCGCGTCCTGGGCGTTCCTGAGCTGGACTTCTGAATTAGAATGTACCTCCGCCCACTCAGCGAACCGCTTCCTGACCCATTGGTCGTTAAGAGGGCTCACCATAAACCGCTTATGGACGGCCAAACTGTCCTTAATAAACCCAAAGGCGGAATCGGTAATCCCCGCGTCCTGCTTCGAAACCGGTTCTACATCAGGCGGCGGCACAAAGTAACTTTCGCCGGAAGCCTCCTGAATCGCTGTGCGGGGTTTCTGCTTTTCATCCTCGCCCTGGGTAAAGATACGAACCACGTCGAGGATTATGTAAAGATCCCCCTGCTTTTCTACAACCCCGCTGATAAATTTAATATTGATGTCCCCAAAAATGGGATGTGGAGGCTGAATCGTACGAGAGTTAATACCCACAACTTTATCGATCTTATCAACGATGGTGCCGTAAACCCGATCCTCGATTCTGAGGATGAGCATGTTCTCCCAGCCGTCGGCCTTGACATCCACCGAAAGATGAAAGAACGTTCTCAAATCAATGATGGGGATTATGTCGCCCCGGAGGTTGTAGACCCCGCGAACAAAAGAAGCGGCATTAGGCACATAGGTGAATTTATCGGCCTTAGCAATCTCCTTGACGTTCATAATGTCAACGCCGTAATCTTTACCGGCCAGAGAAAACGTGACCATTTTAAAGTCAACGTTATCAACCCTTTCTTTTTGTTCTTGAAGTTCAGCGTTTACCTTCGCCAAATCCTTTATTACTGCTGCCATATCTTTCCTCGTTACCGGGTTGAGGCTTCACGCATCCGGCGTTGTTCCAGTTCTTTGCGGAGCCCCAATTCCAGAAGCTGACTTACATCTATGATGAGCGAAACCGATCCATCGCCCAGGATCGACGCGCCGGCAATACCCGGGGAATTGGTATACTGATCCCGCAGGGGTTTAATGACCACATCTTCCTCACCGATAAGGCTGTCCACCATAAACCCCATCTTCTTTTCGGCAGTACCAACGATGACAATGAAATTATACTCCTGGCTTTCTTCAGTTTTGATGCCGAACAAGCGGTTGAGCCTGAGCAAAGAAAGCACGTCGTTGCGGATATTGAAGACCTCGTAATTGTCAATCATCCTGATGTCTTCAGGCTTGATCCGCAGGCTTTCTATAACCGATGTGATAGGGATAGAGTAAATCTCTGTTCCCACCCGAACCAAAAGACCCTGAATAATCGCCAGAGTCAGCGGAAGTTTAATAATAAATTTGGTGCCTTTGCCGCGCTCCGAAGAGACCGTAACAGTGCCGTTGAGCTTTTCTATTTGCCGGCGTACTACATCCAACCCAACCCCGCGTCCGGATATGGCGGTAATGGTTTTAGCGGTAGAGAAACCCGGCTCAAAGATGAGGTTGAAGGCTTCTACATCGGACAAAATCTTGTTAGGGCTAATGATGCCCCGTTCTACCGCCTTAGCTTTGACCGCGTCAACATCTATACCCTTACCATCATCGGACACTTCGATAAGGATCATATTCCCTTCATTGGCGGCTCTTAGGAGGACCATACCTTCTTCAGGTTTACCCGCCGCCCGGCGCTCTTCCTGAGATTCTATGCCATGATCGATAGAATTTCGCACCGAGTGCATAATCGGATCCAAAAGGTCCTCAATAACCGATTTGTCGAGTTCGGTTTCCTCGCCTTCAATGACCAGATTGATTTTTTTATTGAGGCGCTTGGAAAGGTCCCGTACCAGCCGGGGGAAGCGGCTGAATATTTGGCTAATAGGCACCATGCGGATACGCATGACTCCTTCCTGGAGTTCACCGGTAATACGGCCCAGATTCTGGGATGTGGAACGGAATTTACCCGCGTTAGCTTTAAGGGAGGCCTCAAACCCATCAAACAGGGAAAAAATATCCCCATAGTGCTCCCCGATTTCTTTCCGTATATCTTTGACGGTCTTCCCGTCCTGCATACTCTCCAGATAATCGGGCAGGCTGTCAAAAAGATTCTTGATTTTTTCCCGGTAAACCGATTCAATCTCATGCAGGTCCGTCAGCAGTTCGTTGAATTGATTATTGATCTGATTGAAGGTCGCCTTAGTGATGACTGTTTCGGAAACCAGATTGAGGAGGTCGTCTATGCGTTTGGAATCCACCCGGAGAATCGATCCCGCCTCTTTCCCGGCCTTCTTTGCGTCCGCCGCCGTAACCTTGTGATCTTCCCCTGGTACAGGGGCCGCCGGAATGGGCACGACCGGAGCAGGGGGCGGCGTTACCGGGGGAGCGGCCTCTTGAGCAACGGCCTTCCCGCCGGTATCGGCAAGGGCGTCTATGTTCTTAATATCCGCCGAAAGACTCACATCGGGGATGACCACATAGCCCATAAGCTCATCAACGGTTTTGCGAGTGGACAGGTAATAATCCACCGTGGGATAAAATACGTCTTCATAGAGCTTTTCAAATTCCGGCAGGGTTTTCAAAATCGTACCGATGCCTTTTAGAGCGGCGTATACCTGAATGCCGCCTACCGTATTCATCATGCTGTTCTCATCAAATTGAACCGTGATGCGGTAAATCGGGGCGCCGCCGGAGACCGCCTGCTTCATTTCCAGAAGATCATATTCAGAAAGTCCGGGAGAAGACGATGCGCCGGAAACGGGAGGCGCGGATGGGGCCGGACGGGGCGCCGGTTTTGAGACGCCGGCCTTGGCGGCGCTCTTGCCCTTCTTCGAGGCGGCTCCATCGGGAATCAAGCCCGAAAGACGGTCCTCTATCTGGGAAGTGTCCGTCTGGTAGACGGAACCGTTCATACGCTGTTCCAGCATAGCCTTTATAACATCAATCGCCGAGAGAAGCGTATCAACTACATCCTCATTAATGGTCAACTGATCCGACCGGATAGCGTCAAGGACATCCTCGACCAGGTGGGTGAAATGGGAAAGCTCCATCATCTCCACCGTAGCAGATCCGCCTTTTAAGGTATGCGCGGCCCGAAAAATCTCGTCAACCGCATCTTTGTTGCCGCCTTCATGCTCAAGCACCAGAATATTCTGTTCCAGCGTGTCCACCTGCATCTGGGCTTCACTAAAAAAATCCTTGAGCAGTTCCTCATTATTGGGATCCAAATAATCGCTCATACTAAATAAATCTTATACACATTTCATCTTACGTCAAGATAGAGGCTCCGAATTATGCATGGTTGTTCCATAAAAAACAGACAAATTTCGAACCGGTCTCACAACGAATTAACGGCGCTCCGCCGAACGCCCACGATGGCGGGGCGGATTCCCGCGGTTTCTCAGGCGTGCGGCCGTGCAAAGCCGCGGATTTGGAGCCCCCTCGACATGGTTAAAAGCGCCTTCCCCTGCGGGGATGCTGACGGCGGTTACGATTAATCTGACCGGATCGTTGGGAGCCGCGTCCCCTTTCAGCGCCGCCTGGGTTTCCAGCCCCAAGCCGGGAATCAGAACCGCCGCCCTGGCCCCCTTCTTTTCCAAAACGATCCCGTCCCATTCGGAACCTTTCCTGCCGGCCAGGTAGACCGCCGTCCAATGGGCGCGGGAGGCCCGCTCCGCACGGACCGTCGCGGCGGCGGCGGCTTCCCCGGCGGCCAGGGCCGCAAGCATCGCGTCGTCATCCCTCGGGGGAATGTTCCGGTACGCGCCGGTTCCCAGGGCGGAGCGGATCTGCTGGTGGGCCAGGAGGTCCGTATAGCGCCGGAGGGGGCTCGTTACCTGGGTGTACTGTTCCAGGCCCAGCCCGCTGTGGCGTCCAGGTTTTACCGACAGGGTCCGGGGGCGCATACACCGCCTGATTTGGCAGAAACCAGCCAGGCCCGGCAGGGGATCTTTGGGGATGTCCCCGGTTTCCTGGGTTACAAAGGGAAAGGGCAGCCGCGTTGTCCTGCGGGACGCCCACCGCGCCGCGCCCTCGCCGGCGAGGAGCATACATTCCCGAACCATGTCCGCAGACCGGCAGGGGGCTATGGGCTGAATAGCCGCTTCCCCTTCGCGCACGGCGATATGAACCTCTGGAAAGTCGAGGGTTACCGCTCCGGCAACGGTCCGCCGGGCCAGATTCCGTTCCGCCAGGCGGAAAAGATCCGTCAACTGCGCCGTGTAGGGGCCGGCCGGCCCGGCGGCTTCGGCGTCTCCCCAGACGGCGGCGTCCGCCTCCGCATAGGTCATCCGGATTACGGCGATCCGGGAAGGGATGATTTCGGTTTCCGCGACGGAACCGTCTTCCCCCAGGGTAATCTTGAACGAGAGGGCCGGGGAAACTTCGGAAAGCCCCAGAGCGTAGACCGGCAGGGCTTCTTCCGCCAGCATACGGGAACTCCCTTCGGGAAGGTACAGGGTAGCGCCCCGGTTCCGGGCCTCAATATCGGCGGGGCTGCCGGGCAGGACGGAGGCTGCGGGATCCGCCACATGAACCCAGAGGCAATTCCCCTCCAAATAAACCGCGTCATCCGGGTCGACGCTCCACGCGTTGTCGATGGCAAAGGACGGGAGGCCGGTCAAATCCAGACGCTCCTCCTCATTCGGCGGAAGACCCGGAAAGACCAGGGAAGAAACCGGAGAAACGCCGAACCGCGCCGGATGAGGGTTGACCGTCTGGGTCCACGCGCCGCAGCGGAGGAGGACGCGATGGGCTTCTTCCGGGCTTTCACTCCGGCCTAAGTCCTTGAGGGTGCGGCTTTTTTCAGCCTTGCCAAAGGCCAGAGCTTCCACATCCTGCAAGAAACGACCGTCGGCGGGATCGACAGGGCCGGGGGGCGGCGATTCCGGCGCGGCGAGCCGTTTTTTAAGGCGCTCCAAAAAAGCCTCCCGCTCCCGGATTTCCCGCTGTTTTTCTTCCCGCTTCTGCTCCCCCGCCGCCACCGCGCCGGCGTCCCGCGGACGGAGGGAGTCCACTGTTCCTGAAAAATAGAGCCCCTCTTTCAAGAGAACGTAGGCGGCCCAGGCGCTCCGCGGGCTAAAGTCGCCGTAGGCCAACTCCGCAAGCTCTTTAAGGGGGACCGCGCCGCCTTCCAGGAGTTCCCAGGCTTCCCGGACGCTCTCCCGCTCCGGGGGCCGGGCCGCTTCTTCCGCGCTCCGGACCGGGCCGGGATGCACCAGTTCCACATCCTTTTCCCGGACCTTGAGAGTTTCCCCGCCTGAAAAGGCTATTTCCAGCTTTTCTCCCTGTGCGGTTACCAGGGCGGGACGGTTCTTGTACGCTACCAGGCTTTTCTCCGAAATCATGGAGATCAGTCTAGCATACGCCGGGTATACGGCGGAACCCTTCCGGTATAAACCGCGTGATTTTTCCTGAATACCGTGAGTTCGACGGGAAGAAAACTTTTGTTCAATCCCGTCATGCGGGCGTACGGCAAATTTCCGGGCGACGCTGTCCGGTGAAGGGCCTGCTCGTCTGGATTGCCCGCCGCCCGGCGGCCTGCTTCGCTCCCCGCGATGACACAGGCCGCGTTGAGGCATGACGTAACGTTATCGCTATACGCCTGATTCTTCGCTGTCTCCGGACCGGAGCCTCCAGACCGGATTCGGAGGGGAATTATCGGGAGGAGGAGCGGCCCCCGGTTCTACAGTACCCGGAGTTTTAAAACAGCCTCATAAACTAATGGTTATTTCTGGGCCGATCCAAAAATCATTGGCGTCCGCGCCGTCTGCTGCCTTGGACATTTTCCAGACCCCCACAACAGAAGCGGACAGCCGGAAGGGAATGTAGGGCAGAACGGCGAAAGAAACGGCGCTCCCCAGCCTGAGGACCAGCGATTGGGCAAGCCGGTACGGGCCGGTCAAAACCGTCCCTTCCGCAGCGGGATGCCTCTGATCATCGTAGACCGCCCCCCGGTAGGCCAGAGTGCCAAAGAGCCGGTTCATATAGAGGTGGGAGAGATGCCGCTGGATTTCCACCTTAAAGAGTTTGACCTCCGCTTCCCCGCCGGCGATCCAGGGGATGTCCGTCATCCGCAGGCTTCCGGTGTTGACGTACTCCGCGGAAGCAAAGGCGCTGAACGGGGTGGACGAGAAAGGCGTGGACTGCCCCGCAAGGTTCATACCCCGCTCATCCCACACCCCGTAAAGCCGGAACCGCAGGGGCAGATACGGTTCAAAGGCCGCCTGGAATACCCCCTCGGCCCGGGGAAGAGCCTGATCCGCCGCCGGCGTTCCATGCCGCAGGGCGTATTTACCGTAGGCCGTCAGAGAGACCCCCTGGCCGAAGACTTCCCACCGCGCCCTGGAAAAAGCGCTCAACCCCAACCCCAGGACGCCTATATAGTGCGGAACCTGGTAGTCCCAGGTATAGGCGGATTTAGGCCCGTCTGTCCAAACCGGATGGCCCGGCGGTTCAATGGAACGCCATTGGACTTGAAATTCCGGAAGGGCTGAAAAAACAAGCCGGTTGCTCCCCAACCCCCGGCTGAAAGAAGCCCGGATGTCAAGCGCGGTTTCCCTGACAACGCCGGTGTAGCGGCTTCTGCTCGTGTCCAGGGTATCGGAAAATTCGAAGGTAAGGGGAAGCCCCATGCTTAGGTTAAGCCAGGTAAGGGTAATGTTCCCCATCAGGTAGGGTATATCCAGGGCGGCGTTAAGGATAATCTGATTGGTGTCCGTCGGGTCCATCATCAGGGACCAAAAGCCCGGCCCGTTAACGGTCATCCTATACCTGCTGTCCGGGTCCATCCGGATCAGGGGATAGGGCAGCCAAAAATGAAAGGGGTTGAGGTACGCGGCGCCCCAAAACCGGGAAGACTGCACTCCGGCGTCCGCCGGAGTGGACGCTTCAACTATCCTGCCCGGCAGGGCCGCCGCCCGGCGTTCCTCATCGTCCCAGGGACGCAGGGAAAGGGAAACTCGGCGGCCCGAAAGGGCGTCCCCAGGTTCAGGAAACTTCATCAGCGCGTCCTGGGAAGCAAAGGCCCCCCGGTAATAGACCGCGCCGCCTGACATCACCGGCAGAAACACCCCGCCGGAAAAATCCCGTTCGGAAAAAACCGCCTCGAACGTTTCGGCGCTCCCGTTGAGAAACGCTCCGGGATCCGCCATCCCCAGCTTATACATCCTGCCGTCATGGTCGTAAGAAAAAAGGAGCCGCCCCTCATAAAAGCCCAGCCCCCGCAGGTACTTCCACCGCTCTTCATCATCTTCCGCGTCCGAAACAACGGTATACGCCTCTTGCGTTTCGTAATTATAGAAGCACAGCTTCCGCACGCCCCGTGTGGCGGCGGTAAAGGCTATCCAGGTATCGTTAAGCGGAACGGGGTTTGAATAGAGGAGTTCTTCCGTACCCCGCAAAAGCGTTTCTTCTTTCATGGGGTTGGAAGGGTCTGGCCTATACACGATGACGGTATTATGCCGGTCCGCACTGATACCGATCACCCCGTCCCGGAAGTACCGTCCGGCGGAGATCCCCCGCCATTCCCGCCCTGTTTTCCGGCCCCGGCGAACATCGTACTCGGCAACCACCGTCCGGGTTTCGGTAAAAACATAGTTAAGGGGGCCGGCGGTACGGTAAGACGAAACCAGAATCCGCTCCCCGCCGACTGAAACCGCCAGGTTACGAACCGCCTGCCGGTCAATATCCATCACATTCCGCAATTCCCCGGCGGCGTTAGCGGTATCGTAGGCGACCAGCTTCCCGGAGATGCTGTCGGCGGCAAAAACCATACCGCCCCCGGCGTCCACCGCCTCAAGCCGGGCCGCGCGGCGGAAGGCCCCCTTGAATACCGGCGGTTCGGGATTTTCCTCGATCCCCGAAATACGCAGGGATTCCCTGAATTCATCCCAGACATCCGGGAAGGAGCGGCCATACACCTTTTGGAACAGGGCGTAGTAGCCCGAATTATACACCCTGAAGGACAGACTGCCTTTGCCGCCGCCCATGACCCTCCAAAGTTCGGCGTATTTCTCCATTCCGTAGCGCTGCTGTAGATAGACCGAAAAATAGCCGCCGTAATGATAGATAGGGTTGGCGATATGGGGAAGGTCATAAAACCCCGAAGACTGAAGAGGGCTAAGGAAGGCGTTTTCGTAGACCGCCTGGAGCAGCCCCGCCTTAACCAGGGGATCGTTGGCCCGGCCTGTCCCGTCCAGGCTTTCAAAACTGACGGTTACCCCCTCCACCATAAACCCCGGGGCGGCGAGTATCACAGGGAGAACCCAGCCGCCGAAGATTTTGTGAAACCCCTCCCACCGGGGCGCTCTGCTGCTGAAGGAAACCGCGTGGGTCAACTCATGTAAAAAGAGCCCCTCAAGAGAATTGGCGTACGCCATATTCTCAATGGACATAGGGACATCCATCAGGACGATATGAGAATACGGGACCGGGTTCATATATCCGTTAAACTCAGCGGTATAGGGAGTAAGAGTAACGAGGATCCGGCCCTGGACGGATATTCCCAAGAGGCCGGACACCTGTCCGTACACCCGGTCGGCAAACCCCGCCAGGGTCTGGGCGGTCTTTTCTGATTCCGGAGGATACACGATATCGAAGCGCTCGGTCTTGATCACCCTGAGGGAGGGGAAAGGCTGCCGCCACTGGGCTTCCAGGGGAATCCCGGCGCAGCAGAGGAACCAGGCAAGCAGCGCTGCTACGGCATATTTTTTAACCGCCGGCCAAAACCGCCGGCCTGTAACGAGTACCAATATTCGATAATTTACCAAGGGGAACCACCTAGACCTTGCTTCATCAGGCGGACGCCATGAAGCGGGATAACGCAAGTGAAACACATCAAATATACGGTAGTCAAGGGAGACTGTTTCAAAACTCATTGACGACGCGCTGACGCGGGCGCACGGTAAAGGATCGGCGTATGGCGCTGCCTCATGCCTCAAGGCAGCCTGTGTCAGCGGGGAGCGAAGCGAGCCGCCGGACGGCAAGGCCGGACGGCAAGCAATCCAAACAAGTCAAGCCCTCACTGAATTACTTCCCTTGATTTGCCGAAGGCTCGCCATGACGGGGTATCCTGTTGCTTTGGTTTTGAAAAGAGGGGCCGGATCATAGCGAAACGCCGGGAATTGACTTACTATTATTAACGTGAGTTCGATGGGAACAAAACGCCCCTGTCATCCAGGTCTGGATGCAGCGAAGGATCAGGTGCGCAGCGTTGCGCCACGCTCAATGCACGCCCGCGTGACGGTATTGAACATGAGTTTTCTTTCCTCCGAACTCACGGTATTATTATCAGGTAGGAGGTGTATGATGATAATTAGCCGCGTTATGACAAAAAATCCGATCTTTATTCATCCGCATTTTTCGGTGAATGACGCCCGGGGGGTGATGGATAAAGAGAAAATCAGCCATCTTCCGGTGCTGGATAAGAACGATACGCTGGTGGGCCTTGTAACGAGGAAAGACCTGATTAAGGCCGGGCCGTCGCCGGCTACTACCCTGGATATTTACGAGATCAGCTATCTGCTTTCAAGACTCAAAGTAGAGATGATTATGGAGCGCCATCTGGTTACCGTTGATGAGCATGAGGTAGTGGAAGAGGCCGCCAGGACAATGGTGGATAAGGGTATAGGCTGCCTTCTGGTTATGCGGGGTTCCCTGCTGGTGGGGATTATCACGGATACGGACCTCTTCCGGGTTTTTATCAACGCTTTCGGCGCCAGGCATCCTGGGGTGCGGCTCGTGTTCAATATAAGCGAGAAACCAGGACAGCTTGCGAAGATAGCCGGGGCCATAGCGGAACGAAATGGCAACATCGCCTCGTTCGCGTCTTCCGAAGGAGATGATTTAGCCCACCGCCGGGGAACCCTGCGAATCACCGGTTTGAGCCGTTCCGAAGTGGAGGCGGCGTTGAAGGATATTCCCGGCCTTGAATTAGAAGACATACGGAATGTGGTGTAACACAGACGCCGCGGACGGGTGTGGTTATACGCCAGGAGCAGCGCTCACCCTCCCTCTACCGTGTAAAAGCTAAAAGGCAGGAATGAGGTCCACAGATACTACCTATCGTGAGTTCGGCGGGAAGAAAACTTATGTTCAATACCGTCCTTGCGGGCGTACGGTAAATTGCCGGGCGAAGCAATCCAGTGAAGTGAACGCTCGGCTGGACCGCTTTGTCGCTCCGCTCCTCGTAATGACGGTATGATTCATCCCTATAATTTGCGGGCTTTTTGTTCCCGTCGAACTCACGTCAGGTAAATTCTTTTACAATCTGAATATACCGCTGAGCATAGTGGGGCAGGTAAATCCCTTTGCGGTAAACGGCCACAAAACTGGTCATCGTATTCGGGGAACCTGCTGAAAAACAGACGGGCTTCTCTTTCAGGGTGATATGGCGAAGGTGGGTTTCGCTGACAAAGGCCAAACCGTAGCCGCCGGCGGCCAGTTCCACCGCCGCCGGGATATTGCGGATCTCCAGGGATACCAGGGG
>JAIRSS010000167.1 GCA_031255315.1 Spirochaetaceae bacterium | reverse complement strand
GGAAATTCCGGCCCTCTTTTTTTTGGGCCTGCCGGCGCTTTGCCTGGAGCCGCTTTTCCCGGTCTCGGCGGCTGACTTTCGTGGGACGGCGGTGCTTGGGGATCCGGGCCCCGGCGGTGATAAGGGATTCGAGCCGGGAGTAGGCTCGCTCCAAATTGATCCGCTGGGAACGCTCCTCGTTGGATTTGATAACAATTTCGTCATCCACCGTAATGCGGGAGGCCAGGGTTTCCCGGAGTCGGTTTAGTTCGACCTCAGAAAGACCCGCCAGGTCGTCAAGCCGTAAACGTAAGCATACCTGGGTATTTACCTTGTTGACATTCTGCCCCCCCGAACCGCCTGAACGGGAGAAGCTCACCTTGCCGCATGACCGAATTGAAGCGTAAAGCAGGGAAATATTCATCGATAGTTGCTCGATCCGTCCTTACCGGCGGCGGGAGGATAAGGGGCCCCCCGTGCAAGAAGCAGGGGGCTAAAGCCCGCCGCAAATAAAACCGGAATACCAGAGTAATCCGGTCGAAATACTATGCTTATCAAAGGCCTAGAAATATTCGGTAATATGCTGGGGCCGCCAGGTAAAGACTCGATCCAGGGTTTCCCGGTTGGAACGGTATTCCAGCCCGGCCCGCCGGGTACGGAGGGCGTTTTCCAGGGTCCGGTACCCTGTAACCAGTTGGCTTAAGCTGGGAAGATCGCAGAGCAGATCCGGTTCCGCGGCGGTAGATGAAACCCGGCTCCCCTCTTTCCCGAATTCCACCCGCCACCGGCCCTTATTGGCCGGAATGTAGGGATCATCCACAAGCTCCAGGCTATACTCCCCCTCGCCGCCGGGACGGCGCATCAGCTCCAGGGCCCGCTTAACGTTGATAATCCGGGTCATATCTCTGGGCAGGAGACGCTGGGTTATCTCCCAAGGGTTGTTCACCAGATCCGCGGGGTCCAAAAAAGTGGGCATAAGCCATTTGAATTTTCTGAATTGGGTAGCCAGACCCTTTACCAGAGCCAGCGCCCCGTATAAAGCCTCCCGGTCCGTAAAGGCCAGTTCCTGCACCGACATAATATGCTCGTCCCCCACCGTTTGGTCCTGGTATTTGATGTAGGACCGGGGCCGGCCTTCCTCGTCCTGCCACAAGTAAAGAAAGGTTCCGGTGCTGTAGGGGTCCTCCCGGGTGAAGATCCGCCAGGCCCGGTTATCAGGCCAGTGATCCCGGTGGATGCCGTGGTTAAGGCCGGCGATATACGCGGAGTGGACTTCCGCCAGGGCAGCGGTATCGTCTCCGGGAAAAACCTGGGTAAAGGAGCCCCCGGCTTTAAGGCGGGAAAATTCTCCAACGGGAAGGGTAATTTCGTTGCGGGCGCAGGCCAGCTCGTAGCCGAAGGAGCGGTAATAGGAATGGGAGAAGGGGGTAAGGCTGGAAAAGACCGCCCCCCGCTCATAAGCCTCCGAAAGAAATTCGGCAAAAAGGGCCGGTACACAACCGGCGTTCCGGGCTTCCGGCAGCGTTCCCACTCCGCCGATTCCCGACATGGGGACGCCGGATCCGTCAAAACGCATGAGGAAAGGAATTTCCACCATGGAGCTGACCATCTTCCCCTTAAGGAAGGCTCCCCAATGCCAGCATGCGGGGTGGGTCAGGGGATCTGGCTTTTCGTCCCTGGAATAATCGCGGCGGCCGTTATACACGACGGTCCTCATGCGGTAGACCAGGGGCATTTCTTCCGGGTTAAGCCTGCGTACTTCTATCATCGAATTTCCCGCCTAAGATCAGGGATATGGGAGGCCGTTCCAAAATTTTAATCTTCCGAACAAACCCATGGGTTATGCCGGATCCGCAATGGTTCTCCATTGCGGGCAGATTATGGACAGACCTTGGGGGAAGTATAACACGACTCGTGTCAAAAGATTCCACCGGTTGGGCCGGTGGTTCTCAATTTGGTCCCGGCCCCTCTCACGCCGGGGCGTACTCTCCCCGGCAGGGATGCGCCCGTCGGTTTTTGAGGATGCGCAGGGCCGTATTTCCCTCCGTGTTGCGCCAAGTAAAAAAAGAACCATGGCCGGACCGATGCGCCACGGTAAATTCTAACCCTGGCGGTTGGTTCCGCGACGCGAATAGCAGGCACATCGTGGGCGCAAGCGAGCAGGTTGTCAACGGCCTGGTCCATCAGGGCGACAGCATTTACTTTCCGAAAGGGACAGTGAACATATAATCAGCACACAGGGAAGCGGCGAACCTTCGTTTGGGACCACTCATGCGGGTGATATGCTTTTCCGGCAAAGGGGCCGCCCGTAACAGACTCAGCGCCGTCTTCCGCAGGATATTCAGGTTTTCCGGCCCATGACCCCGGCTTACCCGCGCCCTGTCTTCCCCAAACACCACGTCCAAACTCCAATGCAGCTTGTTTTCTATCGACCAGTGTCCGCGCAGCCGCCGGCACATCTCATCGGCATTCATTTCCGCACTGCTGATATAATACCGGTCCCTCTTCACCGTCTCCCCCCGTACCGTCCGATACCCCCGATACTGGATAATCGTCTTCAGGTCTTTCCACCGCCCCCGGTCAGAAAGCCACCCAAGCTCCGAAACAACCCGTATCTCGCGCCGCTCAATCCTCCCGTGCCCTTTCTCACTGCCCGTTACCCAGAGGTCATCGGGAAGGTCCCGGATCTCACCACCCTCGAGCCCTTCAAAGTATTCCCGGATCTCCCCATGCAGCCCCGGCTGGTTGTCTTTCACCGCAAGCAGGTAATCCGCCTGCTTCTCCCGCACCTTCCCGGCTATTTCCGTTTGACACCCCATGGCGTCTATCGTTATCACCGACCCCCTCACGTCCAGAAGTTCCAGCAGCCGGGGTATCGCCCGTATCTCGTTGCTCTTCTCGTCTACCGCCAGCTGCCCAAGCACAATTTCCTCTTCCCCCGCCCAGGCGCTGACCACATGGACCGGATTGCCTCCCCCGCCCCCGCTCCCCCGTATCGTTTTCCCGTCTATGTTCACGGCCCGCCCTTCCGTCTCCCGCGCCCCCGCCAGCCATTCGTACAGACATTTCCCCAGTTGTTCCGGCTGTATCCGTTTGAATACCCGGAAAAACGTGCTTTCATCGGGTATCCCGTTCGGCAGTTCGAGAAACTTTCGCAATTCCGCTTCCCGGTACGCCCCAAAGGCTTCCATGTCCTCAAAATCAGACCCGTTACACACCAGCGCCGCCAGGCCGATGACCAGAATATCTTCCAGCTTATGCCGCAGATTGCCCCAGGGCCGCCGGGGGTCCGTCACCCCTTTCAGTTTCTCCCTCAAGTCCCCTATGTCCATATCCCCTCCCAGGAATATGTCCATCTTCGCATTTTGGCTGAAAAAGTAAATGCAGGGGCCCTGCCCCAGGAGCCCGTTGCGGGAACTTGCCGCCTGTGATATGATATAACTATGGGTCTCTTTTCGTCGCAAAGGCTGCGTTTCATTTTTGTTAGCTGCCTCGTGTTGTCCCTTATGGGCGCCTTTACCTTTGCGGCGGCGGATCGTTTCTCCTTCGATTTTTGGAAAAGCGGACCGGTAACAGGCGCTTCTCTCACCAATGTGGATGCGGACTATGCTATCGATTGCCTTGCCGAATATGCGGTTAAGATACGGGGGGGAGCGTCTTTGCCTTCCCGTAAATCTCCCTATAGTACGACGCCCTTTGGAATCCTCTATGCCGGTATGCTCGTTTCCTTTTCGGTGATGAAGATCGCGGAATCAATCAAAGCGCCGAATAGTAAAGATATCATCCTGCTCAAACTTAGAATTTGATATTTCCTCCGTCCTTTCAAAAATGTCATTTTTCC
>JAIRSS010000132.1 GCA_031255315.1 Spirochaetaceae bacterium | reverse complement strand
AGCGGGGGTTAGAGGGGATGGGAGCGCAAGGAGATTGGCAAAAGGACGGGCGCACAACGGGCTTGCGGACAATAAATCCACGATAAAATTATAGGAACCTGCCGGAAGAAATATCTATGCTGCAAAAATGATTAATTCGACAGCCTCGTTAGGTGATGTTTTTTTGCCCCGTAGACAATAACCTCGTGCCATGGATGGCACGAGGCGTTGCCATATATGCTCTTTATTTTTTGTAACCGTTCAACGGCTTTAGCCTTATGCTGAATTAATCACAAGGACATTGTTAATCTGCCGTCATATGATTGACCAATAAGTCCATTGTGCTGTTATAGGCAATCATAGTCGCAAACCAACCATCTGCGGCAAGGAGCTGATTAAGATCATTACCGTAACGAAAATGAAAGTGTATCATAGTTTCCCCTGGAATATCGGCTTCTGCCGGCAATGCTATAAAATGCTTATAGGGGATATTTTCGTCCGTTTCAAAGTGCTTCCATTTTGTAACACGTCCCCCACTTGTGGTGGATACATCTCCCTTATAGGTATACCGAGCTGTATAGACTATGTGGGAGGCCGCTCCGGAAACGAACTGTTTTTCAGAATAAAATGTGATCGTATCCCCTTGTATCTCCAAAGCAGCAATGTCGCATTTGTACGTAGTACCGGTAATATAACGAGTTTTAATATCCTCAGGCGATTTACTTTCCCGTTCGGCAAGTATCTCGTAGGCCCTCACTATACCGGGATTGTCAAAATACGACGAAAAATTGTTCCATGTCCCCGCCCAATCGGAGAGAACACCTGAATTTTGTACTTTAGGAATGGAAGTACATCCAACCGATAAGAGCCCCGCAATCAATACGGTGGCTAACAAACCATAAATTCGTTTCATTTCTGAAATCTCCTAATAATGTTATACCGGACTAATAATATTTCGGCAAGTGGTTTCCAAAATTTTTGTCAAAATTTCATGTAAAAAGTCGATAATTTTAAGCGCCATGGATGGTGCTTGCGGCGGTAAATTTGGGCAAAAAAATGTCGTATACCAGGACTGTTTACGCTTCGCCGCCGGGCGGCAAGCAATCCAGACAAGACTCCCTTCTCTGGATTGCTTCGCGCTCACTGGCGAATGCCTTTTCCGCATTATACCTGTTAGTATTGTACAAGTGGAAACACTGCTAGAAAAGAAACCGCGGAGGCTGGAGTTTCATGAAGGACACGGGGAAGGGAAGAAGGGAGCGCCGGCCTCACGGCAGGCCGAGCCGGGTTGCCGGCCAGTAGCGGAACAGCGCCTTGCCTTCGATGAAGTCTATGGGGATGGCGCCCCAGGTGCGGGAATCATTCGTATTGCTCCGGTCGTCGGAAAGGACAAAATACTCGTCTTCCCCCAAGACGAGCGGTTCCATATCCCCTGAAAATGGCAGCGATTCATCCCACAAGGCGGGATTCTGAGGGATGGTTACGTTGTACGGCTTATCAATAATCTCAAATTCGGTAAGGCTGTAAGAACTGTCCCCGGGCCTGACCCGCAGGACGAATTTGGTCATGGAGACCTCGTCTCCCGGTAACGCGATGATCCGCTTGATAAAATGATGCTTTTCACGGCCGGCTATGCTTACCCGCTGGGCGGTAAAGAACCGGACCAGTGTATCCGCCAGAGATACGAGAACCTGCTGGTTTCGTCCCCCGCCAATATCCACCAGAACGATATTGCCCCGGCGCAGACCGCCCGCAGCCGCGCTGCCTGGGAGGATGCGGTAGATAAAACAGGACAAAAAAATGAACCGGTCCCCCCGGCGAAGCCCGGGCAGCATGGTTTCATTCTCCAGAACCCCGGTGGAAAAGAAAAAAGTCGAAAGAAGCGTATAAAACAGCAAAAAACCAACAACAAGGATCATCCACCCGCGGATGCGGTGATGCTGGTCTTTCTGAGCGGCATAAGAATATTTAAGCCATTTATGAGCCATAATGATTTACCGTATCCCCCGCGTTCGGGCCAAAGGCCAATAGATAATAAACGCTTTGCCTAAGACCTTGCTCAATTTTACCGGGCCGAAATACCGTCCGTCCCGGGAATTATCCCGGTTGTCTCCCAAGGGAAGCATATAACCTTCCGGCACATACCAGCCCATGGTTTGCCGGGCCAGGGCCGCCCGGTAGCGGCCGTCCTGGGGATACGCCCCCCGGAGGGTTTCAAGCCGGGCGCGGCCGTAGGCAAAAGAGTCAGGGTATTGAAAGGAATGAACCTGGGAAGCCAGATTTGCCGGGGGATTGAGCCCTAAATCCATATACGCCATCGCTTTCCCCGCTGCTTCCAGAGGGGGATAATCGAATTCAGGCATCAACCGGCTCAGATTATGCCCTATGCCCAGGGCGGCGTTGTAATCCCGCTCATCTACCCACCGGTTTTCCCCGGCAAAGCGTATTTTCATCTCTCCCCGCTCGGAAACAAACCGGTCCCCGCCCATGCCCGCCGCCCGTTTAATAAGAAAATGGGCCTTAGGCTCCCCGTTTTCGTCCCGGTCTATGTCCACAAGGGATACGGTAAGCATATAGATAATTCGCTGGGCTATATCAAAGGCGGGCCCCCGGGAAACGTATGAAGGATTCTCAAAAATTATCACGTCATTCCGCTTGGGCTGTACAGGGCTCGGAATTTTCCCCACGCCGGGCAAAAGTTCCGGCCCAAAGATAATTTTATTCACAAAAATACGATCTTTTATGAGAAGGGTGTCGATCATAGAACCCGAAGGAATCGCGTACGCCTGAAAGAGGTACTGATTGATAAGAAGCACCATTCCGGCGGCCCATATAAAAGCCTCTATCCAATCCAGGATGGGATTCTTTGCTTGGGCTTTTTCCTTTTTGATCCGCCCGGCCCTCCGACGCCGGGTAAGATACGCCTCCGTCAGAAACTCAATCCGGTCAAAAAAATCGTTTTTTGCTGCCATGTATGGGTTAAACCATATCATAAAGCGCTGATCATTGACAAGAGACGGGCGGGAATCCTATACTACTTATGGCTCAATGGCGCCGGCTCGCCAGGCATATAAAAAATTTAGTAACGAGCCTGTTCCAAAACCGTGCTCCCGGCTATGCCGGGCAGGTTAGGGCGCAGCCAATTAGTTTTGGAACGGCCTCAACTATTCATCTGCCGAGCGGCCTGTTGTACAGGTGGATTTTTGCATCATCAGCAACGCAAAAAATTCGATTAACTGGGGTGCTGCGGACCTTCGGTCTGATGGAGTTTTTTGGGGATTTTAAGCGCGAAGCGCACCAGGCTGCTAGGGATCGATACTAATACTTGAGCATACAGCGAGGGCGATAGACTATGGCTGCTAAAAAGACGAAAAAAACATCTTCCCGGATGGGGAGAAAACCCGCAGGCGGCGGATCGGCGCAAACCATGCCGGCGGAAGACCGAGTCAAGCTGCCCCCTGTCTTCGGCGTCAGGCCCGGGGTGTACCTTGCGGGGTTATATTCCCTCGTCATCCTGGGGGTTTTCTTTTTTACGCTGATCTACCCCGGCCTTTCCAACCCCGGAAGCCTCGCCGTCCTCCGGTCCGAACCGGCGGGGGCCGCGGTCAGAGTGGACGGGGTTTACCGGGGAACCGCCCCCTGCGAAGTTTTTATCTCCAAGGGGGCACGGGTTTTTGAATTTGTTCTTCCTGGATTCAGCCCCGTAACGGTGGAATATGAAATTCTTGGACGGGTCTTCGGGTCGGCTCTCGCGCCCCGGCGGCAGGTAGTAACGGGAACCCTGCAAGCCTCCGATCCGTTGGAACCCTTGGTCCTTGGAGCGGTGGAATTTACGAACTGGTCCCTGGCGGGGGAACCAACCGCGGCCTACCAGATACCGTTGAGCCTTTCCGAAGGGGCCTACCAGGCGGGGCCCGCCGGGCTTGATCCCCTGGTCCGGGAAGATATGAACGATGTTCTTGACGCGGCCCTCAGATTCGCCGTTACCCGGGCCGGCCTGCGGGACTTCCTGCGGGCGAAGTTCCTTATTGACGGCGGGGGTCTTTCCCCGTCCCCTTTGTCCGCCCTGGCCTCCGCCCGGAGCCTGATCGCCCGGCTTGACGAAACGCCGGAGGCGGCCGTCAGCCTTATGGAATATCTCCCCCCAGAAGGAGCGGCCGTACTCAAGGAGTCGGCGTGGTACGCCGGCTCCCTCGCCGCCGCCCCTTCTCCCGCGCCGCCAATCCCGTCTTCGTCCTCCAATCGTGTTGAGGCGGGGGGGCTTTCGTTTAGGGAAATACCCGGAGGCGCTTTCGTTACCGGGGACCTCCTTCCCCGGAAGATTTCCGTTGAGGACTTCTACATAGCCGACTCGCCGGTATCCCCTTCAGGGTGGGCCGCGTTTCTGACGGCTAATCCCCAGTGGGACCTGCAGCACGCCGCCGCCTTGAGGGAACAAAACCTGGTTACCGAGGATTACCTGGTTCCCTTTCCCGGCGGTCCGTCTGACGCGGGAATATCCTCGGTTTCGTGGTACGCTGCGGAAGCCTACTGTCAATGGCTTACCGCCCTGCTGCCCCCAGGTTTCTCTTCTTATGAAGTTCGGCTTCCCACAGAGGCGGAATGGGAGTACGCCGCCGCGGGCGAAGCCCGGAGTGTTCCGGCAAGCCGGACAAGTTTCACCAGCCTGTGGGAATGGTGCAAAGATCTCTACGCGCCCCTGGACTTTCTTCCCGTTCCGGAAGAAGCGGCGGCCCTCGTCGGGTCCCCGGAACGGTCCCTCAGAGGCGGTTCCTGGATAAACCAGGGGGGGGGCGTGGACATAACGACGCGGGCGTCCCTGCCGCCCTGGTTCTGCTCCCCCTTCGTGTCCTTCAGGCCCGTTCTTGCTCTCAAGAAAGGCGGCGGCAATGAGTGAAGCCGGGGGAATCAAACTCATCGCCGTAAACCGGAAAGCCCGGTTTGATTATGCGGTGGACGATAAGTATGAGTGCGGTATTGAGCTCTTAGGGACCGAGGTAAAGTCCTTTCGGGATGGCAAAATCTCCTTCCCTGACGCCTGGGCCGAAGTAATTGAGGGAGAAGTGTGGCTCAGATCCCTCAGAATCGCGGAAAATCCTTTTTCTTCGATCTTCAACCATGATCCGGATCGGAAAAAGAAACTTCTCCTCCACCGGGACGAGATTAAGCGGATTGCCCGGAAAGTGGAAGAAAAAGGTTATACGCTTATACCCCTTTCGTTTTACTTTAAAAACGGGCGGGTAAAAGTAGAACTCGGCCTCTGTAAAGGGAAAAAAGCCTACGATAAGCGGGCGGATATTCGGGAGCGGGATATAAAACGGGAACTGTCCCGGGAATTCCGCGAAAGGCTGCACTAACGCCGGACGCGGCGGGAAACGATACAGGAGAACACCGGGGCTTTCCCTAAACCTGAAATTTTTGGACAGCCTCCAGCCTGATGAGAAGTAAGAGGAGAATAAAATGAAAAAAAGATTTTTCTTGGCAGGAACCTTAATTTTTTTTCTCGCTTCAGGGTTAACGGCTGATAATGAAAAACCGTTTATTTTAATTTCCCCCCTGGTAATTGAAGGGTTAAGCGCCGATGAGTCCCACATCATCGAAACCTTGATATACTCATATATAAATAATCTGGGGGAAACCCTTCTCCTTCCGGAGGGCTCAAACGGAAAACCCGTCCTGGACAGCCGGGTTCCTGACTATACTTTTTCGGGACGCATTATCCAGAACGAAGACGGCCTCAGTTTGACCCTGGATATAGACTGGATCAGTTCGGGGGAAAGGGCTTCCTTCTCATCGGCATATAAAACCACGGCGGAGCTGGCGCTGGACGCCCGTTCTGCGGTGGAAACGGCTTTTGCCGAAAAAGCTCCGTCCGGCGAAAAAGCCCCATCCGCTGTTTCCAAATTGCCGGTGGACGAAACGAAAGAAACCGCCCGCCCGGGTGAATATTCTGATAAACCCGAAGCCCTCACTGAAGAACGCATCCTGGGCAGCTGGAGGGGGGAGCCGGGAATAGTGATTGTCCGTCTCCGGCGGGCCGGCCAGGGTCTTGCTGTTTTTTCTTCAGGCGCCCAAATGAACCTGCGCTATTCTATCGAAAACAATACCCTGAAGGTGGTACAGGATTCTCCGAATACGGAACAGTATTACCAGTTCCAGGACGACTCCGCCGGGACGCTCCCGTATCTCGTGGCAAGACGGCTCGCTGAGGAAGCGAAACCCATGCGGTGGGAACTCTTCCTCTACGAGAAGGGAACAATTTTGAGAGGACTCAAGACAGTAAGCGTCATACATTACAATTTAGCGCGGATGCTGGAAATAACCCACGGTACGCTCGTGGAAGCCAACTGGGTTCGGACAAGCCGTTACTAAGGTTTCGCCGCCATACTAACGGGATGGACTCAATCGGGCCGACGGGTGCGTAACAAATCAACCGCCAGAATACAGCCGAAGAGACTCATTCCGCAGGCAAAAGAGATGAACCGTATATCCGATTCGTCCATAGATTCAGGTTCTGCGGCGCTGATAATCTGGCCCGGATCGCGGCTCTGCTTCCGCCGGTTCGGAAGCCCCACAATACGGACGAACCGTTCTTCGGACCGGCCGTACCCCAATTCCCGGGCATACGCCGCAATGGTGTCCGAATCGTACAGAAGAGCGTCGGTATCCCCTTTTAGCTTTTGGTTAAGCTCCTGAAGGGTTTCCAGATTTTGTTTCTGCTTCTCCCTTTCCCGCAACAGTTGGTTATACGCTGAAATCCCGACGGCCCCTGAGAACAGGGAAAGAACCGAATAGATAACGATGGAGACCCAGATAGGAACAAGGTACTTTATAGCGATCCTCCTGTATAATTTACGGAAATTTTGCGGAGATTCTTGAGTAGGCCGTAATGCCGAATTCAAAATAATCCCGGACGATGCTCCGCGCTCGTATTAACCGGACTAAACGGGCGCGCTCCATTGACAATAGGAAAACCGGTAAGTTACCATAGCAGGTAGATAGAAAAGGCTAATTCCGTAACGAGCAGTCTGGCTGAACACCGCGTATGATTCGTATAAATAATCTTCAGTGTTGCCGGATTGGAGTCGATAATGATTATGAGAAGTATACTTGTAGAGGGAGTGGTTCATGGCGAATGAGAAGGATCCTTCAATATATTATGATCGCGGTACAGTAGGATCGTCAGAAGAGCTTGATGAATACGGGGTCTGGGTGAAAAGCGATCCTCAAGACCCTTCATCCGTAAATAATAATGATACCCGGGAAACCGCGAATCCGGAGGAGGATTTTTCCTCGGATCTGATGGCTGACTTGCCGGATTTTGATGACGTTATCGCAGAGCTGGGTATATCCGAAAGTATACTGGATATGCCCAATCCAGCGGATTTCACCGCGGCTTCGGCTGACGAAGGAACGGAAGAACCGGCGCCGGTTGCTGAAAGCGCCGACGCCCTTGAGGAGGACGGCCTTCCCGGCATCCCCGCGGAGGATTTTCTCCCTGAGCCGGAACCTCAAGAGGATCCCGCCTCATCTCCCGCGGAAAATTCGGGAAAGCCCGTTGATCTTTCCACCCAACTCCTGATGAAGATAGTGGAGGAACTTTCGGCGATCAAACATGAACTATCCAGCCTGAAGCAGGAACTTTCCCAGAGCAGCCGTCCATCGGTTAAGCCGGAGGAACAAACCGGGGGCGGATTTTTTGATGATGATGAAGAGGAAGACGAAATAATCGCCCTTACCGGAGAAGAACTCAACACCATCCTCAATACCGCGGAGTTTACGGAGGAAGCCGGGGCGCCGCCTCCGGGAGCGGCCGCTGATTCTGAACCAGTACCCTTCTCCGGGGGAGAACCCGAAACCCCGGACGAAGCGTCCGCCTCCCCTGATGGCGCGGAGCCGTTTGTGGAGGACGGCGCGGCCCAGGAGGATTTTCCGGAGCCGGATGATTCCTTTGCCTTCTCCGCTGAAAACCTTGAAATTTCCCCCGAATTGCAGACCCTGAGGGAAGAAGGGGTAGAACCCCTTACGCCGATGCCGGAGGACGCCGGCTTCCTGGAGGAAGACCAAGCGGCGGTTATGGACGCGCCCTTATTGGATGATTTACCAGAAGACGATGTATTGGATTCTTCCTTTGACGGCTTTGCTGATGACGCCTTTTCCGGCGATTCTCCCTTCGAATTTGAGGACGCGCCTGTTGAAGAGCCGGAGCTGCCGGACGAATTGAACGGGGATTCCCTTGAGGAACCGTCTCTGGAAAATTTTTCCCCTGATTTAGACGCGGATATAGAAATTCCAGCCATAGATGATGAAATGGAAGATGAAGCGCTAAACCCCCAGGACGACGGCGGGTCTAGTGCCAATAGTGATAACGAACATGGTCCCGATGACGGCGGTTATGAGGAAATCGAATTAACTCCGGATGATTCCGGCGGGGCGGATGAGATTGGTTCCGGTGAGTTCTCCCTGGACGGCGATCTTTTGGATAGCGATGACTTTTCCATTGATGATTTCATTGATATGCCGTCCGCTGATGACGCCCAGGGGACGGGCGGGGATGCTCTGGACGACGGGGTGTACGATCAGGTTATTCCTGAAGGTTTCCTGGTTGAGCCGCCGGACGACGCTGTAGACATCCCGTCCCCGGAAGAAAACGCGGCGGTTGGCGATGTTCCCGAAAGCGTTGCGGATTTTCCTGCCGCTGAAGATATTCTGGAACCTGAAGCTGTTTCGGAGGATACGGTCCCCGTCGGCATAGAGCCGGTTCCCGAAGAGGCGGAAGTCGGAGAAACGCCGCCCGAAGAGGAAACCGCCGGTGAGATTTCACCGCCGGTTGAAGCAGCGCCCCAAAAAGCGGCTTCTGCGGAAACGCCGCAGGCGGTGGATGTGTCGGCTATTCCATCAAATATCAAAGTTGAACTGCGGAGCGTGCTTTCTTACATGGATCAACTTCTGGAGTCCCTTCCGGAAGATAAAATTGAGGAATTCGCCAAATCAGCATATTTCGACACGTATAAAAAACTGTTTGAGGATCTGGGGTTAGCATAATGGGACTCCTACACAAGGCCATTACCGTCAATCCGTCGGGTTTCTCTTCGGGAGAGGCCCGGGGCGCTCAGGTTTCTGCGGCATATCCCAACGAGGTTGTCAGCCCGGAGGATCTGCGGGACAGTATCCTGCGGTATTGGCCCAATTCGCCGTGCCAGGGAATAGTTTTGGGACCGCCTGAGTACCTGGAGGAGGCGGGCTTTGAAAAGTTTTTCGCCGCAGCGGATTCTATGTCCGCTTCTTTCGGTAAAGCCGTCGGTCTGCCTTCAAAAAACATCCTCATCCTCTTTTCTAAAACGCTGGACCGGGAACTCTTAACGCACCGCTTGACCAAGTCGCTGAAAACCCGGGTTGTTGCAAGTTTTGAAGCCGGCTCTCCGGAAGAGGCCCTCTCCAGGATACAGTCCTGCCTATAATATGAGGGAACGCCTCGCTGCGGCGGGAACCGGTCTGTCTACCGTTTTTGTAGGGGAAAAATCCCTTCATTCCCGGTATGATCCCGCCGGGGAAGGGGAAAAATACATTAGGGCTCTCAATTTCACCGAAGGGGAGTCTGGTAAACCCGGTGAAAAAATACAATTCCTTATTCTGATTGAACCGGGTTTGGGCTATATCATTCCGGCGTTGCGGCGGGTTTTTCCCCTGGCAAAAATCATCGCCCTCCATGTTTCGGATTTCTTTACCCGGTTTCCTTGTGAATCCGGGGAAAATACGGTCCGGTGGTCCCCCGGATCGGGGCTTTCCTGCACGGAATTCCTGGAACAGGAGATCCCTGACATCGGGATCAGGGCGGTAAAAATAGTGGAATGGCGGCCTGCTTTGGCGGCTTACGGGGCGGCCTACCGGGACCTTCTGGAAACAGCCGTAACGTTTCTGCGCAGGATAGATGCTAACGCCCGTACCGTCAGCGGTTTTGGCCGCCGCTGGGTCAGGAATTTTTTTAGAAACATCAGCACCCTCCGGGTTTTTTTCAGCATCCTCCCCGGTTCAGGTCCGTGGATTATCACCGGCGCGGGGCCCGGCCTGGAAGGGGTTCTTCCGCTCATAGCGGACATGCAACAGAAGGGGGCGACGGTCCTCGCGGCATCCTCCTCCGTCCCCGCCCTTGCGGCGGGGGGTATCGCGCCGGACCTGGTGATCGGCACCGATGGCGGCGGCTGGGCGAAGTTCCACCTTTGGGAAGCCTGGCGCTGCGCCCTGGGCCGCGCGAAGGGCGGCCCCTTCTTCCTCGCGGCATCCCTCACCGCCGCTCTGCCCTGCCAATACAGCGATTTTCCCGTCCTCCCCCTGAGCGATGGGAGCCGCTGGCAGGAGGCGGCGCTGAAAGCGCTGGGCGTCCCCCGGTTGGTTTTTCCCCAACGGGGAACCGTTGCCGCTTCAGCCCTGGATCTGGCCCTTTGCTGTACCACGGGGGGGGTCTTCCTCGCCGGTTTGGATCTTTCCAACGAAGATATAAAGACCCACGCACGGCCGTACGCGCTGGATCGTTTCTATGAGGACGGGGCGACCCGTCTTACTCCACGGTACTCCCAAGCCTTTGACCGGGCGGGACAATTATCCGCTTCCGGGAGCCGCCGGGTTTACGCTGAATGGTTCGGCGGACAGCTTAGGGCCTATCCCGGACGCATTCGTTCCCTGGGAAAAAACAACCCGGTTTTTGACGCCCTTCCATCGGGGGACGCGCCGGAAAGCTATGAAGGGACGCAGGGGATGGGGCGCGCCCGTATAAAAACGAGGGTCTTCCGCCGGGCGCCGGACATCTCAGGTGAAACGGTCCGGGTCCTGACGGGCCTGCTGGACGCATCCGGGCCGGCTTTAGCGATCCGCCGGGAGCTGGCGTCCCTCCTCTTTCCCGGCGGTGAAGAGCCTCCATTGGAACAGCTCATCAGGGAAATCAACGGGCTGGCTGCCCGGCGGGGGGGACGAACCCGGGATGAATAGACAATACCTTTTCGAGCGGAACCTGCTGGCCCTGGCGCAGAAGAACCCGGCCTTGTGTTCCCGGCTGTCGGGAGCGGTAACAACCAACGGGCGTTACCGGTTCCTCGACGCCCGCTCAGGCGATCCGGTGCCCGCTCTGGCGGACTCCTCCGGCGCGGCCCATCCCCTCCACTCTCTCATGAACCCCCGCCGGGAGGGGGAACGGATCATAGCCGCAGCCCTGGGCGGGGCCCGGAGTATTCCGGGGGACGGCCAAACCGCCGGGTATCTCGTCCTTTTTGGGCTGGGCGGCGGCTATTGCGTCCAGGCGGCTCTGGGCAGAACGGATATACACCGCCTTTTGATAGTGGATTACGATATACACGGGGTAGCGGAATTATTCGCTTCACGAGAGTACATCCATATCTTTCAGGACCCCCGGGTTCATATCCTGGTGGACCCCGCCCCGGAAGCCCTGGAAAGTTTCATCCTGGAAACATACCAGCCCGCTCTCTACGGAGGCATTCGGGTCGTCCCCCTGCGGGCCAGGGCGGAACTTGATCCCCGGAACTTTGGCCGGGCCGGGGAGGCGGTAAAAAAAGCCGTCGACCAGCTTGCCGGAGATTATTCGGTACAGGCCTACTTCGGAACCCGCTGGTTTTCCAATATCATCAGGAATCTTTTCCAGGCGGAAGGTCCATCCCGCCCGCTGCCTCCGGTACGCCGGGCGGCTGTTTGCGCCGCAGGACCTTCTCTGGACGAGCAAATGCCCCGCCTTGAGGAAACCCGGGCGTCCCGGTTCGTCATCGCTGCGGACACCGCTCTCCCCGCTCTGTTGCGCCGGGGCCTTACGCCTGACGCGGTCGTTTCGATTGACTGCCAGCACATCAGTTACTACCATTTTATGGCGGGCCTTCCCCAGGACATTCCCCTGTTTTTGGACCTGGCAAGCCCCCCCCTCCTGGCCTCCCTGAGCGGGAATCCCCGGTTTTTCTCAGGCGGTCATCCTTTGACTCAGTATATCTCCCGATACTGGCGGTCTTTTCCGGTGATAGACACTTCGGGAGCCAACGTAACCTACGCGGCGGTGTCCCTGGCGGAATACCTGGGAGCGGAGAACATCGAACTGTACGGAGCCGATTTCTCCTACCCCCAAGGGAAGACCTACGCACGGGGAACCTATATCCATCCCTATTTTGAAGTACGGCAAACCCGGCTCGACCCCCAGGAAGCCCAGGCGTCAGCCTTCCTCTACCGGACTTCCTCCCTGGCGAAATACAAACGGGAAGATGGTTCCTGGTATTACGCCGCCCCCCCTCTGCAAATCTTCCGCGAACGGCTGGAGGCAAAGGCTCGTTCCCTGGACGCTGTTCTAACCGCAATCCCCGGCCGGGGGGCTCCCCTCAGCCTGCCCCAAAAAACACCTGGACGCCGGGAAGTCCTGCGTCTTTTTACCGCAGGCCAGGCGTCCGCACGCGCCGGGGAATTCCTTGAGAACTACCGGAGGGAAATCGCCGCGCTCCCCCGGCCCGGCCAAGACATAACGAATTTCCTCCGGGAACGGACGGAACAGGAAAACCGCATCCTGCTCACCCTGCTCCCCGCCTGCGCCGCCGTACAACGCCGCCGCCCCGGACTGACCGCCCCGGAAGCGCTGGAAGCGGCCCGGGACTATTCCGTAAAAGAACTGGACGCGGTACTGAAAAGGGCGCGTTAAGGCCCGTTTCCGAAGATTGCCGGAGGGCTGAACCGGGGGTCAGGCGGCGGGCAATCCAGACGGGCGCCCGCTTCGCTGGATTGCTTCGCTCGGCAAATTGCCGCACTCCCGCATACGGCATTGAACATGAGTTTCTTCCCGCCGAACTCACGTTTTAATAAATTACGGTTTTGGACCAGCCTCTTATAATATAAATTTTTTGAAAAAAAACAAGTGTTATTTTTCACTAATACTCCGCAGCATTCTCATATTTCCAAAAAACTTCGGAAAAAAATGCCGCCTAACGTTTCGGCTGTTTACGATGGTTTGGCGGCCCGAATAAGGTCTTTGCGTAGCAAAGACCAGGGCTGGCAAACCGTGGCTGGAGTGAACCGTGGGCGTGGAGCGCATCGGCATAGCTTTTACATTTTTTTAGTTTTAATTTCACTAATTGTTTTTTTAAGAGTTTGGTTATTTGAATCGACTTTTTGTACTTCCTCCAAATATTTTAATGCCGCATCATAATTATTTATCTTATAATAAATCATTCCCTTATAATAGAACGCATCATAAACAACCATTGAATCTTGTTCGATATATAATTCAATTGCCTTATCAAAAAATGGCATCGATTTTTCGTAATCACCAACGATATAAAATAATTCACCAATACCGTAATAAGATTCAGGGTTTTTTTCATCAATATCTATTATTTTTTCGTACAATTCAAAGGCATCATTCAACTTGTTTTTTATTCTATAAACAACAGCCAAATTTAGATATGGTACAACATTTTCGTCATTTATGCCTATTGATCTTAGATACATCTCCTCTGCTTCATCAAACCGATTTTGTCTTCTGTAAACCATCCCGAGATAATCCATTGCGTCAACAAATAATGGATCCAATTCAATTGCTTCTTTTAAATATTTTTCAGCCTCACTCAAATTATTTTCCTTTAAAAATGTTGTTCCTGTTGTATATGCCTGCATTGCCTGTTCACTGTTTGAAGGTGCAACTAGTGGCTGCGCAGGACCTACCATCTTAATATTCATGTTTTCCGATTCGGCTAAATATTCAGATTGGGCTTCGGTATTTTTAACGTTTTTCGTTCTTACGCAACCAAATACAAGAAGAGATACAACAATAACAAATATCACGTTTTTCATCTGTTTCCTCC
>JAIRSS010000115.1 GCA_031255315.1 Spirochaetaceae bacterium | reverse complement strand
ATTTGAACGAATTCTGCTATCGGCTGAACCGGCGGTATCTTATCCAGGATATCTTTTCTCACCTCGTCAATGCCTGCGCTTTGGCTCCGCCAAAACCGTATTATGCTCTAATTGAATAGTCATTAAGATTAATTGGCATGGCCGTTGGGAGGGTTGAGTTATGGAATTATAAAGATTGCGAAAATGATATGTGCTGGGCAAAAGGTTTCAATTTGTTAAATGACAATAAATACTCGCGTACACAAGCTAAATCCTTAGATAAATCAAGAAGAAAAAATTTGATGGGATTATATAAGGCCTTGTATAATGTCAATGACAGCAATGTCAAGAAAAAAGATAAAGAAATTACTAGACAAATTATATTTTATGGTAAGCCATTTAGTTATTTCTACCAAGTTATCGAAAAGAATTCGAAAACGATATGATCGGTGGAATGAATTAAGTTCATATAATACGACAAGCCGGGCCGCAATCATTCCATTGCTGTGTTCCTGACTCTATTTTTGTTGGACTATTTACGTAAAAAGCAGCTTCATAGCCCCTTTGATGTCTTTTACCGCCATTCCCGGGGCCACGCCTTCGCCGGGCGGCGCGAGAAACCGCTCAAAGCCCAGATTCCGGGCCGTTTTTATCCTGCCGGCAATGCGCCGCACTGATCTGAGTTCCCCCGCCAGGGACAATTCCCCGGTCAGGGCGGTTCCGGCAGGCAGGGGGAGCCCGGTCCTGGCTGAATAAAGGGCGGCTGCCAAGGCCAGGTCCACCCCGACTTCTGCGATGCGTATGCCTCCCGCTACGTTGACGTAGAGGTCATGATCGGAAAGCCGCAGAGAAAGATGTTTCTCCAAGGTTGCGGCCATCCGGGAAACCCTGGCTGAGTCGATACGATCAGAAAACACCCGGCTTATTGAACCTTTGGCGGGTACGGTCAGCGCCTGGATTTCCACCAGCAATGTCCGGGACCCTTCCAAAACCGCAGCGGTAGCCACGCCGGGAGGCAACTGCCCCTCCCGGCGCACGAGGAATAAGAGGGAGGGATTTTCAACTACGGAAAGCCCCCGTTCCCCCATAGTGAAGATACCTATCTCGTCCACCGATCCAAAACGGTTTTTCGCCGCCCTCAGAAACCGGCAGTCCCCATCACTGGCCGCGGAAACGGGGCCCTCGAAGTAAAGGACCGTATCCACCATGTGCTCCAAGGATTTTGGCCCGGAGATGAGTCCGTCTTTAGTCACATGGGCTACCAGGAATAAGGCGGCGGCGTGATCTTTTGCCCAGGAGATAAGCTCGTAGGCGCAGAACTTCATCTGGTTTACTGTACCGGGGATAAACCCCGCCTCGCCGGTCCGCAGGGTCTGGGCGGAATCTACTATAAGAATCACTGGTTTAACGGCGTTAACAATGGTCTCGATATCCTCAAGTTTCCCGGAACAGCAAATTTCAATGCGCCCCGCCGCCGCCGCCGTGACGCCCAGCCGGTCCGCTCTCATGCGAATCTGCCCCGCAGACTCCTCGCCGGACACATAAAGCACCCGCCCCTTTGTTTCAGCGGCGGCGGCGGCCTGAAGCAACAGGGTGGATTTGCCTATTCCCGGCTCGCCTCCTACCAATATGGCGGACCGTTTCATGACGCCCCCGCCCAGAACCCGGTCAAGCTCGGCAATACCGCTCCCTATACGGCTCCCCTCCTGAGGGTCCACGGCAGACAAGGGCAGGGATTGGGGCGCCTCCCCGGTACCGCGGATGCCGGGACCGGCCAGACCCGCCGGGCCGCCCCGTCCGCGTACTGTTGTTTCAATAAGGGTATTCCACTCCCCGCATTCCGGGCACCGGCCCAGCCATTTTGGTTCCTCATGGCCACAGGATGTACATTTAAAAACACACGTACGCTGTTTCTTCATAAGAAAGACCAGTATACCATATTGCGGAGAAAGAGGGGCGCTCACCGGGGCGTGTTTGTATAGAAAAATGCGGGTAATTTTGGGAGACACAAAGGAGCCTGATCCAAACCCGTGAGCGGGCAGTCCACGATTTTGGACCGGGTTCCCAGCGTTTCGCTTAAACCGGCAGTTCCCGCGGTTCTACCCCCATGCGTCCGGCGGCTTCTTTTGCCGCGCCGCTGCCGGCGATGATGACCGGCGTCAGGGAATGAGCGGCGGAAGACGCGGATTCGGCAAGCCGCCAGGCCGCCTCCGCGACTTCTTCTTCCGTTATGTCAATCAAGGCCCGGAGTTTCATTTCCCGGTGGCAGGCGTCCACTCCGTAGAGGAACCGGGAAAAATCAATGCTCCCCTTTTCCGCGGCGGTCCGGGGCGGGGTCTCCTTGGCGTACCGGCCTATGATCGCCTTTTCCAAAGCATCCTCCTTGGATGCAGCATCTTCTATGGACGCGGTATCCTCTTTGGCCGCGGCGTCCCCGGCAGGGAACCGGCCGGACCGGTCCCGCAGAATAGCGGTAAAGGCGCCCAGGGAACGGAGCGGGGAGGGATCCCGGTAGGTGGAAAAGCCGAAAATCCGTTCGCCTCCATCGGCATAGGCAAAGGCCCCGTAAGCACCCCCCTTCATCCGTATGTCTTCCCAAAGAGCGCCGGTGGAAAGCTGATGGCTCAACACCGCCTCCGCCGCGTGTTCCCGCCGGGGGAAGGCCGCGCCGGGAAGGGCCAGGGCGGCGAATCCTACCTGCAAGGAGGGGGAAGCGTAGACTTCCGCGGCAGCCGGTCCGCTACGGAGGGAAGCGAAGGAATCCCGCTCCTGGACGGCGGGATTGCGCGACCGGGGCGGACCAAAATCCCGCCACCGGGTTTCAAGGCATGCGAGGGTTTTCTCCAGGGTTTCCGCCTGACCGGTCAGGCTGGCGATGAACCCGCCCGCGCGGAGCCGGTCCCTCAGCGCCGTGAGTTTGCCGCAGATTTCCGCAATATCCAGATCAGCCAGGGTATGGGCAAAGTGAAGCTGGTCAAGGCCGGACCAGAGTTCGTCTACGGTCCGGG
>JAIRSS010000100.1 GCA_031255315.1 Spirochaetaceae bacterium | reverse complement strand
GGCAGACTCTTGTCCAGGTTCATCTCGGCGCGGAGGGCCGCGAGCCGGGCCTCCGTCGCCTCTATCCCCAGCATGGCGGCGGCGGGATCGCCGGGTATGATATGAAAGGCCGCAAACGTGATAAGCGACACCAAAAACAAGGTCAGCACGGTAAGCGCCAGCCTGTTCAGCACGAATTTCATGGCTTAGTTATGCGCATACTTTCGGTAAAATGGCAATACGGACCTACTCCCGGCTGCGGCACCAGCACGGCCGGCGTTTTTCATCACCTTGCCGCCGCTATAACAGCCTCCCAGTACCTCGTAAACACTAAACGACAAAAATACATGACAATATGGTCCGCCGATTACGCTGGGTTTCACAGATTATGACTACGCTTGATACGAAAAATCCGCGGTAATCCGGTTAATCTGCGGACCGTATTCCTGCCTTTTAGCCTTTACAATATCCCAGTATTCAAAGGCGCTCAATATCTTTAAAGTACCGGACCGTACCGGCTTTCAGTTCACCGGCGGCGTCCTCATCACAAACAATGACGGCTTTGGGATGCATTTGCAGGCACGACAGGGTCCAGAGATGGTTGACGCCCCCCTCTACCACAGCCTGAAGCGCGCGGGCTTTGTTATGCCCGTTTACCAGGATGAGTACCTCCTTAGCGTCCATCACCGTCCCGACTCCAACCGTAAGGGCGGTTGAAGGCACCAGATCGACGTTGCCGCCAAAAAACCGGGCGTTGGCAATGCGGGTATCCCTGGTTAAGGTTTTTACCCGGGTCCGGGAACAAAGGGAGGACCCAGGCTCATTGAAGGCGATATGGCCGTCCTCCCCCATGCCTCCCAAAAAAAGTTCGATTCCGCCAGAGGAACGGATTCGCGCCTCGTATGCTTCACATTCCCCGGCCAAATCCGGTGCGCCGCCGTTCGGGATGTGGACGTTTTCTTTACGAATGTCAATATGGGAAAAGAAATTATCCCACATGAACCGGTGGTAACTTTGGGGGTGATCCTCCGGCAGCCCCACGTATTCGTCCATATTAAAAGTAACCACCGCTTCAAAAGAAACCAGCCCTTCCTGGTAGAGCCGTATCAGTTCCTGATAGGCCGCCAGGGGGCTGGAACCGGTAGGCAGCCCCAAGACAAAAGGCCGGTCCGCGCCGGGACCGAAGGCATTGATTCGATCCGCAATGTACCCGGCGGCCCATCCGCCGGCTTCCTCAGCGCTTTTATGAATCAGTAAACGCATGGTTTCCCCCTTATGAAAACTGGTTATATTTGAGTATACCCGCAACGGTAACCGCAAGAATATTGAAATTCCGGTCAAACACCACAATGTCCGCGTCTTTGCCGGGAATGAGCGCGCCTTTGTCCCGGTACCGCATGACCTGGGCGGGGTTGAAGCCGGCGGTTTTTACCGCGTCCTCCAGGCTGAACCCAAAGGCCGTAAGGTTTTGAACCCCCCGAATCATGGTGAGTCCCGATCCGGCAATCACATCGTCGGCCTTCCGGTAGAATAGGCCGTCCTTGAAGATCACCTCTTCCCCGTTGGCAACCAGCGGACCTTCCTGCTGCCCTGTAGGTTTCAGACTATCGGTAACCAGGACGATCTTATCAATAGCTTTCTCCCGCAGAAGCAGTTTGAACAGGTCCGGGTGGACATGACGGCCGTCGGCGATGATTTCGCAGGACATTTCCGGATGGATCAAAACAGCCCCCACCGCGTTGGGGTTGCGGTGATCCAGCTTGCTCATGGCGTTGAAGAGATGAGTCGAATGGAGTATCCCCGCCTGCATACCCTCCACCATGTTTTCGTATTTCGCGTCCGTATGTCCCGCCTGAAGGATTATCCCCTTCTTTATACAGTACAGGGCCAGTTCCCGCATCCCCTTGATTTCCGGAGCAACGGTCATATTGACGATGTGTCCGCCGGCGGCTTCCCACAGTCGTTCCATATAGGCGATGTCCACAGGGCTGAGGGTTTCGGGGCGCTGCACCCCCAGGCGGGCCGGGGAAAGAAACGGACCTTCCAGGTGCAGCCCCATGATACGGGCGCCCGATTCCCTGCCCATGGCGGCGGCTACGTTGCGTACCGCCTCTATCATCATCTCCGGCTCTGTAGGATACAAGGTTGGATTGAACGCGGTTACCCCGGTCCTGGCCAAGCGCCGGGACATTTCAAGGGCCGACTCAGTTGAAGCGTCATCGGTCCCATAGCCGCCGGTTCCGTGGATGTGGGTGTCAATGAAGCCGGGGGCTATATACGCGCCTTCCACATCCAGAATTTCGGTAGAGGCGGGAAAAAGTTTCTTTTCGAACCGTTTTTTAGAAAAAACATCGGATACCACGCCGTTCTCAATGAACACCGCGCATTGTTCCATCGCGGCAAAACTCGTTAAGACCGTTCCGTTGTGCAAACAAATAGGGTTCATCATAACTCCGTTACCTCAAATATAACGGATATTAGGGAAACATGCATCCATAATAATAGTCTGAAATAACAGTCTGAAAATCAGAAGGATGCAGGCCGCTTGAAAACTACGATGTTTTTACCCTGCGGGCGAGTTCCCGGCCCCGTTCTTCAAGGAGGGCGAGTTCTCCCGCAGCGGGAGCGCCGGCCCATTCCACCGGCTCCAGGTTAGACCACTTGAAAGTTCCGGTGACGGTTTCGTATTCCTTCTTAGCGCCCCCTACCCAGCCCCAGGAACCGACGCGGAGGACGGTCTTGTGGTATATATGTTTGCGGCGAAAGATGTCCAGCACATAAGCCATCGGCGGGAAAACGGCGTATTCATAGGTCGGCATGGCCAGAACCAAACCAGCGCTTTTGTAAGCGTCCGCCAGGACAAAAGAGACGTTTTCATCGGGGATACGATGTATCGTGTACGGAACCCCTTCGGCTTCAATACCCCGGATAACCGCGTCAAGCCCCAGCTTGGTGTTACCGTACATAGACCCCCAAATGACGGAAATTTCTTTTTCAGTTTCGCCTTTCGCGTAGGCGGCGTACTTCAGGTAACGCTCAATGATCTTCTCCGGTTCTTTGCGCCAGATTATACCGTGGCTGGGGGCTACGCAGCTAATCTTCTTGCCGGCGAGTTTTTCCACCGCTTTTTCCACAAAACTGGAAAACGACGAGACGATATTTGCATAATAGCGGAGGGTCTCCTTTTCAAAAAAGGCGTGCTCCTCCGCCGTGAATTCATCGTCAAAGATCCGGTTTCCCCCTCCCTTTGGTGAAGCCCCTTGAACGGGGTCAAAAATTCCCAACGCGCCGAAACAGCCGAAAGCGTCGCACGAAAAGAGCGTTCCCGACCGGCTTTCCCAGGTTGACATAGTTTCCGGCCAGTGGACATTGGGAGTCTCTATAAAGGTAAGGACCTTGCCGTCTCCCAAATCCAGAGTTTCCCCGTCTTTTACCGCCCGCAGCCCTGTTTCAATCTTGTAGAAGGTTTTAACCAGGTTTACCCCTTTTGGGGTAGCGATTATTTCAGCTTGCGGATTCCTCTTCCGAAATTCCCGCATCCACCCGGTATGATCCGGCTCAAGATGATTTAAAATCAGATAATCTATCGCGCTAAAATCAATGCCCAGGGAGGCAAGCCCGTCCTCAATCTGTTCCGGCGCGCCGGCCCAGTCCCGAACAAGGTCAATAAGGGCGACTTTTTCCCCTCGTACTATGTAGGAATTCAGGGAAACGCCGTTAGGGATGGGCCATATACCTTCAAAGAGATCGGTCGTTTGAATGTCGGCATGAAGGCCGTACACCCCTTCCGCTATGATATGAGCTTTCATCGGTATTAATTTCCTTGTAACGGAGGTAAAAACAACCGGCTAACGATTTAGAACGGAAACAACCCGCTCCAATACTTTTTTCCGATCCAGCGGCTTTACGATATAGCTTTTCGCGCCCATCAAAAGAGACTTCTTAACAACATCCTCTTTCCCCAGGGCGCTCACCATAATTACCGTTGCGTCTTTGTCAAATTCCAGGATTTTTTCTAAAGCGGAAACCCCATCCATTACCGGCATTGTAATATCCATGGTTACCAGATCAAGGTTTGGATGCAATTCCTTGTATTTTTCCACGCCCATAGCCCCATCACTGGCCGTATCAGCAACTTCAAACCCTTCAGATGTAAAAATTTGCCCCAATTGTTTAGCAATAAACATAGAATCGTCAACCACAAGAACCCGGTAAGCGGTCCCATCCGCTTTCAATCCCTCTGGCGGTTTATCGTTGATAGTGGATATATCACTCTTTGCTATCATGCAAAATGCTCCTCATTTATATACTTATATGCTACCGGTATTTGCATGTCAAGCCCTGGACAGGCGGCAATGCTCAGTTTAGAAAAACAACGCCTCAAAACGGCAAAATACCGGCTCAATAGGTATGAAACAGCGGGGATACTTGGAAATACGGTTGATACGAATCTTTGACACGAGCCTGCGCAGCGCCGTCTTCCTCCCCGCCGGGGGACCCGCGGCCCCCGGACCCCCAAAAGGTTTGGAACATCCGCTCAACCGGCCAAAACAGGCCGGGAAGGTGGACGAATCAATGAAACGGTGGTATAAACAACAGATTGGAGGCATACGATGGATATACGCTACGGCGCGAATCAAAACGATGTACGGCGGTACTCAACCGGGGAGTTGAGGAAAGAGTTTCTGATTCAGGATTTATACGTCCCCGATCAGGTCAGGCCGGTCTATTCCCATATCGACCGGATGGTTGTCCTGGGAATCATGCCGGTTTCAGGCGAGACGCCGGTAGATAAGGGGATTGACGTCTGGCGCTGTTTCGGCGCGGCGTTTTTCCTGGAGGGGAGGGAGGCCGGATTCTTCAATATCGGCGGGCCGGGAACCTGCACGGTAGACGGCGCGGCCTATCATCTGGGGAACAAGGACTGCATCTACATCACCCGGGGGGCGAAAGACATCCGGTTCTCCAGCGGCGGCCCGGAAAATCCCGCCAAATTCTACGGCGTTTCAGCCCCGGCCCACCGTTCATACGAAACCCGGCTCCTTACCCTGGCGGACGCGGCGAAAAAACCCCTGGGGGCGCTGGAAACTTCCAATAAACGGGTAATCAACCAGTTCATCCACCCCGATGTGCTGGAAACCTGCCAGCTTTCCATGGGGCTTACCGTTTTGGAACCCGGAAGCGTCTGGAACACGATGCCCTCTCATACCCACGAGCGGCGTATGGAGATTTACACCTACATTGACATTCCGGAGGACAACGTTGTCTTTCATCTGATGGGAACCCCCGGCGAAACGCGCCATCTGGTTGTGCAGAACGAGCAGGCGGTCATCTCGCCGAGCTGGAGCGTCCATTCCGGCTGCGGAACGTCGAATTACGCCTTTATCTGGGCGATGGGCGGCGAAAACAAGGTTTTTGACGACATGGACGGCGTTAAAACCCCGGATTTAAGGTAGCGGCGATCATGGGAACCGATTACCGGAAGTGGCTGGGGGAAAAGCGGGGGAAACGTGCGGCTGAGGCGTTCCGGGACAAGGGCTGGACGGTCTGGTACGCCGGGGATCGGGCCGAAGCCAGGAAACTGCTCTTTGAAACCTGTCTGCCGAAAGGGGTGTCCGTCGGGCTGGGCGGGAGCGAGACCCTCGCGGCCCTTGATGTGCTGCCGGTTCTCCGATCTGCGGACTACCAGCTTTTCGACCGGTACAACTGCGCCGACCATTTTGAGGTCTGCCGGGACAGCCTCATGGCCGAATATTTTCTGACCGGCGCAAACGCGCTGACAATCTCCGGCGAAATGGTGAACATTGATTGTTCGGGCAGCCGTGTGGCGGCGATGGCCTACGGGCCCCGGCGTATCATCGTGGCCGCCGGGGTAAACAAGATTGTCGATACCCTTGACGAGGCGGCGGCGCGGGTCCACGCCGTCGCGCCAATGAACTGCAAGCGGAACAACCACAAAACGCCCTGCGCGGAAACGGGGTTCTGCGCGGACTGCAACATCCCCGGACGCATGTGCAACCATCTGCTGATCACCTACAACGCGAAGAAGTTCGCCGGACGCTTTAATCTTATCATCATCAATGAAGACTTGGGATTTTGATCGCTCTTGCCGGTCTGTATACTGGCAGTGATGAGGGAGGCTGGTCCACAACCCCGGATGTTGAGCGCGCCGCTGATTGGTTTTGGAACAGCCCCGAATATTTCTTGATTCGTGTGGTATTTTCCGGCGAATCATGGTATGGTCCTCCTGGAATATGAGCTTTTTGACTGTTTCAAACCCCTGGAACGCCCCTGTGTATTATTACGAAACCGTGTCCAGTACGATGGACGCGGCCTACCGCCTTGCCGATCAGGGAGAGCCCCACGGTACGGTGGCAGCCGCCGATTATCAGGAGGCGGGCCGGGGTCGGGCCGGGCGCCTCTGGAACGCGGAGCGGGGAAAAAATCTTTTTTTTACGCTTATCCTCCGGTACCCGGATATCGCCGCTTTTCCCCGCGCCCTTACCCTCCGCGCCGGCCTGGCCGTTTCTTTGGCGGTAGAGGACTTCGCCCCCGGTCTTGCCGGCGCCGTTCTGGTGAAGTGGCCCAATGACGTTATGATAGACGCCCGGAAAGTCGCGGGCGTCCTTACAGAAGCGAAGGGGGGGGCCGTCTTCCTCGGCATAGGGATCAACGTGGCCCAGATCGCCTTTCCCGGGGACATCAGCGCCAAGGCGGGAAGCATACTCCAGGCGGTGCGGAACCGGGGGGGGCCGGATCCCGCCGCGGGACGGGCCGTTCTTTTGGAACGGATACTTGCCCGCCTCCAGGAAGAACTCGCTTCCGCCGGGCCGTGGCGGGAGCGCCTGGAAGAACGGCTCTACCTGAAGGGCCGCCGGGTACGTTTTATCGCCGGCGGCGCGGATTCAGGCCGCGCTGTTGACGGCGTCCTGGCGGGTATAGGGGCCGGCGGGGAACTCCTCCTCATCCCCGGCGGGGGCGCCGCGCCGGAAGCCTGGGTAACCGGGGAATTGCAGGCGTATCAGGCTCCCGCTCGTCCCCTTGCCTCCCCTCCGGTTCCGGGCTAAAATTACCCCATCATGTTAGATTACCGTTTTATCGTTGATAACCTGGACGCGGTGAAGCAGAATATCGCCCGCCGGTATATGAAGGCCGACGCCGACGCGGTGGTCCGGCTTTTTACCCGCCGGACCGAATTAACCACCGCCCTCCAGAGCCTTCAACAGCAGCGGAACGCCAACGCCGCAGTCATGAAGGGGAAGCTGGACGCGGACGCCCGGGCCGCCCTCATCAGTGAAGGGAAGAAACTCAAGGACGCCGTCGCGGCAGCCGAGGCGGAGATTGAAAAGGTGGAGAAGGAGCTTGCCGCCGAGGGGCGGCGCATCCCCAACATGGCTCATCCTGAGGTCCCCAGCGGGAAGGAAGACAAGGACAATCTTGAAGTGAAGCGGGTGGGGACGCCCCGGCGCTTCGACTTTAAGCCTGCCGGCCATGTGAAACTCGGGCAGGATCTGGACATCATTGATTTTGATTCCGCAACCAGAGTGTCGGGAACCAAATTCTATTATCTGAAAAACGAGGGGGTGTTCCTGGAACTGGCCCTTACCCGGTACGCCCTGGATATTTTGCAAAAACGGGGTTTTACCCCCTTCATTACCCCCGATGTGGCCCGGGAAGAGATTCTGGAAGGCATAGGGTTTAATCCCCGGGGCGCGGAATCGAATGTGTACGCCCTGGAAGGCGAGGGGACGTATCTTGTGGGAACGGCGGAGATCACTCTGGGAGGATACTACTCGAATATGATACTTCCTATGGAAAAGCTGCCTGTCCGTATGGCCGGGCTTTCCCACTGTTTCCGCCGGGAAGCGGGGGCCGCCGGCCAGTTCTCGAAAGGGCTGTACCGGGTGCACCAGTTCACCAAGGTGGAGATGTTCGTCTGCTGCCTGCCCGGAGAATCCGGCGTGTTCCATGAGGAACTCCGTTCTATAGAAGAAGAGATATTCTCCGGCCTGGAAATCCCCTTCCGGGTGGTAGATACCTGCACCGGGGACTTAGGCGCTCC
>JAIRSS010000071.1 GCA_031255315.1 Spirochaetaceae bacterium | reverse complement strand
CAGAGCGCCACCGCGTCAACCCCGCCCAGATACTTCATGATCATGGCCTTGCCTTCCATGACGCCCAGGCCGCCGGGGGGCGTACAGTCGCCGTCCCCCAGCACCCGGGTGGAATCAGAAACCACCGCCGTCAGGCTGCCCCGGTTGGAAAGGGCGAAGGAAGCGTCGTTGTCATCCCGAATCGTCGTGGAGACCTGGGAGACCCCCGGGGTATACCACACGTTGAACCAGTTGAGGCCGTAAATACCGCACTTGGGGACGGTCTGCATCTTGCCGCCGTAAAACTCATGCGCGCCGGCGGCAAGGTTTTTCAGGAACAGGGTCTTGGCCCGGGCCTTCTGGTCTTCGGTAAAATCCGCGGGGAACAGCCCGTCAAGATTTTTCAGTGAAGGATCGATTCGCATAGCATTCCTCCTTGTCCTTTCATAATGTTCCTCCAGTTTCAGGTATTGGCGCTTGGTAATTCCTAGTATTCCTAGCGCAATTCAGAGAGTACCATATAAGGTGTTCTAAAGTCAAGTATTTTTTTTTGCTGTGAGAAGAAGCAATGACCCCCGCAAACCGGCTGTTCACTCCCGGCGATCATGGGTTATTACCGGTTTTCCTTTCTTTTCGGTTTTTCTGGAAGTATATTGTATAAAAGAGCCTTTGGATCGTTATGCGTATGATCATCGGCTTAACCGGCGGGGAGGCATGTATCCCCGGAAACCTGGGCGGCGGGATGCCAGCATACCAGTCAGGCTTAGGTTTCGACCCCGGCCCTAGCGTTGCGGGGAAATACAGAAAAGCCCGGACAGGGTTTCTGGAGTGGTGTATGGAATCAAAACAGCCGGAAAAAAACACCGGCGGCCAGCCGGCCAAAGGCGGCCCGAATTTCTTCAAATTTTTGATTGTCGGGATCATCGTTAACTTCGCGTTGAACATCTTTATCGGGAACGTGATGTCAAGCCGGAAGGTGCAGATTGAATACGGCCAGTTCATCCAACTGGTCGAAGCCGGGGCGGTAAAACAGGTACAGATAGAAACGGATCAGATCGCCCTGACCCTTAAAGACGAAACCGGAGAGTCGGTCATCCGGGATATTCTCAGGCTCCCTGAACGTGCGCCGCTTCCCCAGTCGGAACAGCCTTCCGGGTTTTCCTTTGAAAAAGCCAGGGAATCTATGGAACGGAAGCTGGTGTACTATACCGGGCGCCTGGAAGACCCGCTCCTTACGGAACGGCTCATCAAGAACGAGGTCGCCTTCTACCGGCCCATTGTTCATTCCAACCCCATCATGAATTTCATTTCCACTTGGATTTTCCCGCTCCTTGTTTTTTACGTGGTCTACTATTTTATCATGAAGAATTTTTCCCAGCGCTTGGGCGGCGGGCTTGGGGGCATGATGAACGTGGGAAAGTCCCGGGCGAAGATTTACGACATGGAGAAGAACACCGGCGTTTCGTTCAACGACGTCGCCGGTCAGGACGAGGCCAAAGAGAGCCTTACGGAATTGGTGGATTTTCTTCACAGCCCGGAAAAGTACCGGAAGATTGGCGCCATCCAGCCAAAGGGGGCGCTCCTCGTGGGGCCTCCCGGTACGGGGAAGACCCTGCTCGCCAAAGCGGTAGCCGGGGAGGCCAAAGCGCCGTTCTTCTCCCTTTCGGGCTCCGAGTTTGTAGAGATGTTCGTCGGCGTTGGGGCAAGCCGCGTCCGGGATCTCTTTGAGCAGGCCGCCAAACACGCCCCGTGCATCATTTTCATTGACGAAATTGACGCCATCGGCAAGAGCCGGGACGGCCAGATGGCCGGAGGCAATGACGAGCGGGAGCAGACCCTGAATCAGCTTCTTTCGGAAATGGACGGCTTTGATTCTTCCAAAGGCATCTTGATCCTCGCCGCCACCAACAGGCCGGAAATCCTGGACAAGGCCCTGCTCAGGCCGGGCCGTTTTGACCGCCGGGTCATCGTGGAAAAACCGGACCTGCCTGGCCGGGAAGCCATCCTTGGGGTACACGTCAGAAAAGTTACCCTGGACGGCTCGGTGAATCTTCGGGAGATAGCCCTGGCGACAAGCGGCGCGACCGGCGCGGACCTGGCCAACATGGTGAACGAGGCCGCGCTTCGGGCTGTGCGCCTGGGCCGTACTCAGGTGATTCAGGAGGACCTCATGGAGGCGGTAGAGGTGGTCATTGCCGGGAAGGAAAAGAAGGACCGTATTCTTAACCCCCAGGAAAAACGAATGGTCGCCTTTCACGAGGTGGGCCACGCCCTGGCTTCGGCGTTACAGTCGCCCCGGCAGGACGCCCAGCCGGTTCAGAAGATAACGATAGTGCCGCGTACGATGGGTTCCCTAGGCTATACCATGAATATGCCCGAAGAAGAAAGGTATCTTATGACCAAGTCGGAACTCCTCTCTCAAATAACGAGCCTGCTGGCGGGCCGGTCGGCGGAGGAAGTCGAATTCGGCGAGATGAGCACCGGCGCTACCAACGATATAGAGCGGGCCACTAAACTTGCCCGGAGCATGGTGGCCCAGTACGGGATGAGCGACAAGTTCGGCATGATGGCCCTTGAAAGCCAGCAAAGCCGGTACCTGGACGGACGGAACGTGTCTATCGTGTCGGAAGCCACCGGTGCGGATGTGGACAAGGAGGTCTCCCGGATCATCGACGAGTGCCACGACAAGGCGGTCCGGCTTCTCCGGGAAAACAAGGACAAGCTGGAGGAAATAGCCGCTTTCCTGCTTGAGCGGGAGACTATCACCGGGGCGCAGTTCATGGACATCCTCAAAGACCGGAAGACGGCGTGAAGTATGGCGGCCCGGGCCGCCGCCCGAAACAGCCGGCGCGGGGCGCGTTGCCGGGCGAAGCAATCCAGTGAAGCGAACCCTCGTCCGGATTGCGCCGCCCGGCGGTCCGCTTCGCTCCCCGTACGGACAGGGGCTGCGTCGAGGCAAGCGGCCCGCTGTAAGCCTCCCCCGCGGCGTCCGGACCGGATGGCAGGCGCGTTTTGTTCCCGCCGAACTCAGGGCATCCAATTCCGTACCGGTACATCTCCGCTCATTTTGGTCTGTATCTTGAGTTTTTACCCTGTTTATGCCATTCTAAAGTAATTCAATTGAGGAGCAAAACAAGTTCATGTCTTTGCAGTTTGATTCTTTACGATTAAAAAAACGGATCGCCGAAGCTCTTGAAAAAACGTATACCCAGGCGGATCCCAAATTGTTGAGCCAATACCGCTCAATTTTTAAAAAAGAAGTTTCCTTTTTCAGGCGGTCCTATTTTACCGCGTATCTGCTCATGGAAATGGATCAGGGGGGAAATGGAAAATCCAGCGCTTCCCGGGAACGGTCTTCCCGCAAATTTCAAAAAATATTTCAGGAAAAGGACGAAGGGAACCGGCGGGAAAACCGCAGGGTTCTGCCGGATGAAGAGTCCGCCCAGCTCTATATCGGCATAGGAAGGGGCCGCCGGGTGTTTCCCCGTGAAATTTTGGGGCTTATCGCCTCAAAGACTCCGGTATCCAGGGACGATATTGGGGCTATTCGTATATTTGAAAACTATTCGTTTATCCAGGTTAAATCGGCGGCGGCGGATGAGATAATCGAAGCCCTTAATGGAAAACCTTTCCGGGGCCGGACGCTGGTGGTCAGCTACGCCCGGAACCGTAAAGACGGCATGAAGCCCGCGGATGAGGAAGAGGAGGGCGCGGCGTCTTTACCGGCGGACGGAGATTACCCGGCGGAAGAACCGGACGGTCAGGAAGAGGAGGACTGCCTTTCAGTTCAGGAGGACAAAGATAGTTCCGGCAAAGAAGATGTTTAGGCCGATCCCCGTAAGCAACGCAATCCAGGAAATAATTTCCAATATATACGCCAGGCGGGTAAATTTCCGGGTAAGTTCCCTCGGATTCTTTGGGATGACCCCATAGGCGGCAAATACGTCCTGAGGCTCGCCGGGGATCGCCTCCTTTCCGTTTCCCCCGGCAATTCCGTACATATACCAGCCGTGATGCCTGCCCGCCGCCTTTTCGGGAATAAGCAGGGGGAGCGTCTGGTTTTCTATCGCGGCTTTCGCTTCCTTGGGCAGAGTTTCGTAATAGACCTCTGTATACAATTCTCCGTTAGGAAGCCGGCCTTGTTTCTGATTATCCGGCAGGTATTTTAAGGGGATCTGCGCCAGATCGCGGTAGGCCCGGAAGACGCGGGCCTGCCACCAAAGCCGTTTGTACACTATGGTCAGCGCAAAGCCCGGCGGTATCAGGGTGAGCAGGGGGACAAACACCGCGAAAAAAGCCGTTATTACCGTAAGCCTGAACGCGGGTCTGTTCAGGAAATTCAAGACAATGAGGAGTTGGGAAAAAGCTCCTAAGATATAGGCGTAGGGGGTGATGAAGTTCCAGTATTCATTGCCCCCCCGGCCCGCCCGTATGGTCCGGGCGGCAAGGGATCGATCCGGCCCGTCGTAAAAAATGACCAGCAGGGGGTTGTCCCGTTCGGACACAAAGGCCGGGCGGTTGTCCAGGGATAACAAGGCCCCCCCCACAAAGACCTTGGCCCCCTCGGCGAGGGCGGTAACCTGGTTCCATTCGACCCGGGTAGGGGTTTCTTTACCGGGGTCGAAGCTGCCGGAATATTCGCCTTCTTCCGGCATGGGCAGCACATAGGTATGAGCGCCGGTCAAAGAAACGGGAACGGTGAGATCCGCGTTCCGTATCCACAGGGTATGCCCGTCGGTAACCGACTCAAACCCGCCGATGAAGCGGTACAAGCCGCCGTCCCCCCGGCGGTACGCTGGGTAATCTAAAAAAGGTTTAAGCCTGAGATCGTCAAAACGCCGGCGGAAAACACGCCACCTGTGGCGCTTTATAAAGGCCCCGATCACCGGAATCAATCCGTACCAGAATACCACGAGACCGATGATCACTAGTAAATCCAAAAGCCGCAGGGTATTATTCCTCCCTATATGAACGAAAATTATCTGAAACCGCTGATCCTGGGCGCTCTTGCCGCCAACTGTTACATCCTTCCCCTGGAGGATTCCGCCCAGCCCGCGCCGGAAGACGCCCCCCGGCCCTGCGCAGTCATTGACCCCGGCGGTCAGCCGCCGGTTATTCTGGAGCGGATGAAGCAATTGAACCTCTATCCACAGTATATCCTGCTGACCCACGGCCATTTCGACCACACCGCCGCCCTGCCGCATCTGGCGGAAGCCTTCCCCCTCGCGGCGGTTGCCATCCACCCAGGGGACGCCGCCTATCTTGGAAAAACCGCGTACGCCCTTCACCGGGAAAGTTTTGCCGCCGCGGGAGCCTCTTCCTATGTGGACCTGCTCTGGAAGGACATGCCCGCTCCCTCCCTGCTCCTTGAGGACGAGGGTCGGGCCGGCCCCTTCACGGTCCTGCACCTGCCGGGGCATACTCCCGGTTCAGCGGGATTCTACCTGGCGGACCACAAGATCCTCTTTACCGGGGACACCCTGTTTCGGAACGGGTACGGGCGCACGGACCTTCCCGGCGGGGATTCGGAGCGCCTGCGGCAAAGCCTGGAACGGCTCTTTACCCTGGACGGGGCCGTCAGGGTGTTCCCCGGCCACGGCCCGGCCACGACGATAGGGGAAGAGGCGAGGCGGTACCGGTAACCGCCGCCGGTAAGCCCTACCCGGTCTTGGCCAGGACCTCGGAAATATTGGAACACCAGTCCCCTAATTTTTCGATGCGCTTGACCAAATCGATAAAGAGGAGTTCCATCTTGACGTTCTCCCCGGCTTCGATGCGCTTGCGCCCCATCTTCCGCAGTTTGTTTCGGGATTTGTCGATTCTGCCCTCCAGGTCCCGGGCGTAAAGGATCTGCTTTAGGGTGATACGGTTGCCGAGCTGTTTCCCCACAAACTCAAGGAATTCCTCAACCAGGCCCACGTAGGGCGCCAGAGCCTCCATCTCCTTTTCTTTGAAGAGAAGGTTTTTCTTCACGCTCCGTTCCAGGATAAGGCTGACGCTGTAGCAGTCGTCGGTCATATCCTCAAGGTCCGCTATGATGCGCAGGAGCATGGACACCTTCCGGTCCGACTGGTGACTCAGGCGCTGACGGGTACATTCGATAAGGAACTGGGTGAGTTCTTCCCGCATTTCATCGGCGGTCTCTTCTTTCTCCTGCAAGTCCTTTATCAGGGCGGCCACCGCCGCTTCCCGGTTCCCGGCTTGCTTGAGGGAACGCAGGGCCGAACTTGCCTGGGCGAACATGGAAGAAGCGATTCCCGCCATGTCCCGGATTTCCTTCTGCGCCCTGAGTATATTGAGTTCCGGGCTGTTCTGAATGGCGCCGGAACTGTATTCCAGTTTGTAGGGCTGGCGGGTTTGGGGCTCCTGTCCGGGCTTTTCTTTGATGAGGAACGATACCAGGGCGGCGAACTGGCTTACAAATGGAAGAAATGCCAGGGTGCAGAACACGTTGAAGACCGTATGAAACATGGCGAGGTGCGCGGCTATGGTCGGCCCGTCAGCGGAGCCGGGAACCAGGACCTCTACCAGGAAGAGGAGGGGCCTGAAGAAGACCAGGGCGACGAGGCTGCCGACCACGTTAAAAAGCACGTGCACTAGGGCGGTCTGCCGGGCCGCGATCCTGGTCCCTATGGCCGCCAGGATAGCGTCTATTGTCGTGCCGATATTGGCTCCCAGGATCATGGCCGCCGCCATTTTGAAGGCGATGACATTCCCAAAGGCCAGGGCAATGATCAGGGTGATGGTGGCCGCCGAAGAATGCATCAGCAGGGTTACGCCGGTACTGACGGCAACAGCGATGAGTACCGACACCAACCCCAGATCAGAAATCCGCCTGATGAAGGCAAGCGATTCAGGGTCCACTGTGGGCAGGGCGCTGGTGAGGAATTGGAGGCCCAGGAAAATGAACCCGAATCCTAAGAAGGCTATTCCCAGGTCCCGGTACTTCCATTTAGCGGCGCCCATGATAAACCCAATCCCTACCGCGGGAAGGGCTATGGCGGAAATGTCGATTTTAAACCCGATGAGGGACACGACCCAGGCCGTGGTGGTGGTCCCGATATTGGCCCCCATGATTACCCCTATGGACTGGGTTAGGGTGAGCAGCCCGGCGTTCACAAAGGACACCACCATCACGGTGGTCGCCGAAGACGACTGAATTATAGTCGTAACCACCGCGCCGGTAATCACCCCGATAAACCGGTTTTTGGTCATGAAGTTCAACGCCCGCTGTAACCGGTCCCCGGCGGCCTGTTGAATCCCATCACTCATCACCTTCATCCCGTACAGGAAGAGGCAAAGCCCTCCGGCAATCCGGAACAAAATTCCTACATATTCCATATACAGTAGTATAGGGGAATAGGCGGATAATTTATAGCGGATACTGTAAGGCGCTGAAATGTTTTTCGCAAAATCAGCGACGTCCTGTTCGGCTTTTTTCCGGGGAATTTGACAGAGCACCCATACCTTGTAGAATTCCCGGTTTGTACGGCTGCGGTAATATTCGGTATAGCAGGCGGCTTCTTTTACACCGGAAACCACCGCGTCAATAT
>JAIRSS010000007.1 GCA_031255315.1 Spirochaetaceae bacterium | reverse complement strand
TCAACAGTTTTGATTACCGGACATTAAACACACAATTGTTATTGTTTCAGGCGGGATACCTTACGGTAAAAAAGATTGAGCGGGAAGAAACCGGGGATGAATTGATTTTTACGCTTGGTGTTCCGAATTATGAAGTCCGGCAGTCGCTGATGGATTATCTTACCTGTAGTTTTACCGGCTATCCGGTTGGTAATACGGGTTCAATGCGGATCCGCATGATAAAACAACTGCTTGACGGCGATGCGGCGGCATTTGAAACAAGTCTTAAAGCGTTGTTTGCAAATATTCCTTATCAACTTCATATTAAGCGCGAGGCGTATTATCATTCTATGCTTTTGCTGTGGCTGAATATGCTGGGCTTTCAGGTCGAGGGCGAAGTTCCCACGAATAAAGGCCGCATTGACGCGGTATGGACGTGGAAGGAACGTGCGGTCATTATCGAGGTGAAATACGCAAATCGTGGCGCGCTTGAAACACTTCTGGATACGGCTATGGTGCAAATCAGGGACAAGGGGTATTGCGTGCGTTACGCGAATACTCATCAACGGAGCGTGCAAGCGGCAGTGGCGTTTTCAGGAAAACGTATTGCCTGTCGTATAAAAGAACTTTCATCGAATCAGTCAAAAGAGTGCGCAACATAGTTTCCGTGTTGCGTGTTTTGTTGTTTTATGGAAATATGCTGGTGTAATAGTCCGCCTTTCAAGGCGGGAGGTGTTGCGCCGTTAGACCGCTTCTTATCGGACCGTATCTTGTCTACATATCAAAAAACTAATACCAATCATATCCCCCTGCTATAACCTGTTGCCACTCGCGTTCAAACCCTCCCCTTACAAAAAAATCTTCCTGCTTCCATAACTCGTTCATTCCTAATAATACACTCTGCGTTAGCCTCATCGCTCTGCCCCGCAATCCCGGGCAACTCCGCCAACCGCGAACTGCTGCCGCTTACACCGGCTCATTCCCGTCGGGTCTCTGATACAGGGTGGCGTAAAGTCCTTTCCTGGCGATGAGTTCCGCGTGGTTGTCTTCTTCTACAAGGCGGCCGCCGGAAAGGACCAGGATACGGTCGGCGTTGCGTATGGTGGGAAGACGGCGGGCTATTACTATTGAGGTGCGGCTGGCGAGTACGCGCTGCATTCCCAGTTGAATCAAGTGTTCGGCTTCTGTGTCAATGGAACTGGTGGCTTCGTCAAGTATGATGACTGCGGGATTGTGGGCGATTACTTGGGCAAAACTGATAAGATGCCTCTGGCCGGAAGGAGATCATGTACATTTTCTGGTACAGTCAGAATCTTCATATGTAACATTTAAAAATATCAATCCGCCTTTTTGCAGCCCGCGTACGCGCATGATGCATTCCCCGCGCCTGGATTCCTTTGTCCCTCTAGAATATCCAGGGACCCGGCTAAGGTTGTGGTAACTAAGCAGCTATGGGTGAGCGGAAAAATACCGGGAACTTATCCGCCAATAGGAACGAGCCGATAAAGAAGGTATGAAAAAAGCGGCGGGAAACGGGATCAATTCGTGGGAATTGACGGATGAATTGTGGGAACGGGTCAGGGAATTCATTCCGCAACGGAAACGTGACGGAAGCAGGACCTACCAGCGAAAACCCGGGGCGGGAAGGAAATCTATGCCGCCTCGTCAAGTGTTGGATGCTGTCTTCTATGTGCTGCGAACCGGTATCCAGTGGAAGGCGCTGCCCCGGGAATACGGAGCGGCCAGCAGTATTCATAAGTATTTCAGCGAATGGGCGGAGGCCGGTTTTTTCCGAAGGATGCAGCAGGAAGGGCTTATTACCGGCGATGAACTACGGGGGCTGGGCTGGGAATGGGAAAGTGAGGATGGCTGCATGGTGAAAGCGCCGTCGGCGCGGGACGCTGCGGGAAGAAACCTTGCGGATCAGGGGAAAAAAGGGAACGAAACGCGGTTTGGCGGTCGAACTACACGAATTACCCGAAGGAGGAACACGCGGCGGGGCGAACACGAGTGATATGAAGCTGCGGGAAGAGGCCGTGCAGGCAACGGCCGCCGCGCATCCGGTGCTCAATAAAAGCGGGCTAGTGTTCTGAAATAGTAGGTTCAGAGATTTCGGAAAGCCTGACGCCGCCTTGTGTCCGGTATTTCCCCGGACTGGTTCCGGAAATTTTTTTGAAGATTTTTGAAAACCAGCTTTGATCTTCAAACCCGCACGATTCCGCGATCTCACTCAGCGTCATGGTAGTTTCTGTCAGTAAATGATACGCTTTTTCTACCCGCAGACGGCTGAGATACGTTGACAGATTTTCACCCATTTCTTCTTTGAAAATAGTGCTAAAATACGGAGCCGAAAGTCCGGACGCCGAAGCAATTTCTTTAAGGCTTATCTTGCGGTTGTAATTTTCGTAGATAAAACGTTCCGCTTTCCGAAGCGCGGCGGCGTGGCGGATTCCCCGGAAAGAAAAAATCTGCTTCGACATGGTTTCAACAATTGTGTGGAGCACGTCAGTCAGTTCTTCGATATTCTGTACATCCTGAATACGTTTGAGAAAACCGTTGTTGGTTTCCAGAATAGAATATTCAGTGTTTCCCGATGCTGCAACCGATCTGGACAGAAGTACTACCAGTTCTATCGCTCTAAACCTGATGTAGTTAAAATGGCCTGGGTTCGAAAAAAACAGAACGCTCAAAAGTTCGTTCAGAGCTTTTTTGCCGGTTTCATAATCCCCCCGGTGAAGGGCGGACAAAAGCATCCGCTCCTTTTCTATTGGATACCCCGGCGCCGGCCTGTCTTCAGGATGCTGATTCTTCAAGAGGGAGATTTGCTCAGAAATAATAGACTGCTGCTGGGTCCTCCGCTTTAAAACCGCGTGAAAGCCTTCGTTCCCGACAGACAGCGATTCCGCGCATGTTTGCAATAGTTCCGCCAAGGCTTTTATCTTCTCCGCCTCTCCGTGGGGGAACTTGGCAAGGCGTTGTCTCAGTTCTTCCCCGGAAACCGCGCCGTTCCCCATAGCGTACATGGCTTCAGTCGTCTCTTCACTGTCTATTCCCAGAAACCCGGAAGCGATCAGCGCGCCGGCGAAACGTCCGTTCGAGAAAATAGGGCTGGTCCAAAACATAAAGCCTAGTGCGCACATATAAATATAAGAACCGTCAAAGCACTGCGCTTTTTTTATCGCGTTAAGGTGCATCATATTGCACGGTGATACGGTTAAATCCTGTAATTCTTCAATGCGGCATTCTCTGGCGGACGACTGGTGCTGTATGCAATAAAGGCAGGTAATTTTTTCATCGAAGGGAAGAATTTCTTGAATGTTAAGATAGTTTTCATCTACTACGCTGACTATCGTTCCTGTCGCTTTGGCATAGGCGCAGGCGACCTGCCATGCTTTAAACAGAAGCGGCCTGGTCTTTTTCACCGCGCCGGAAGGCGGCGCATAATTGGTATTTGAAGTATCGTTTTTGCTGATCATGCGGTTACCCTGTTTCTTTGTCCCGGGTAATCCCTTTTTTGCGGATGCTGTTTAGGGAAAAATAGATACTGGTTCCTTCCCCCCGATCCCTGAATTTTCCAGGGCTTACTCCCATATAACTCTTGAAAATTTTTGAAAACCAGCTTTGATCCTCAAAGCCGCAGGCGCCGGCAATATCGGAAAGGCTTGACTCCGATTCAACGAGCATGGCGGCGGCTTTTTCTATCCGGATCCGGTTCAGATAACTCGACAGGTTTTCTCCCATCTCTTCTTTAAAAACGGTGGAAAAGTACGGCGCCGAAAGCCCTGACGCGTCGGCGATTTCTTTAAGACTGATCTTCCGGGTATAATTTTCCCATATAAATCGTTCCGCCTTACGGAGCGCCGAAGCGTGGCGTACCCCCTGGAAAGAAAATATCCGGGCCGACATCCGTTCCACAATAAGGTGCAGAATCGCGGTCAATTCTTCCGCATTCCGGGCGTCCTGGATGCGCCTTAGACAGCGGTCGTTGATTTCCAGAATATTTTCAGCTTCGGAATGATCCGGCATTACAGCGGCCCGTGAAAGGAGCACTACCAGTTCCATCGCCCGAAACTGGATGGATTGGAAATTATCGGGATTTGAAACATGCAGTATCTCCAAAAGTTCATTTAATATTTTTCCACCTGTTTCGCTGTCGCCCCTGCGCAGGGCGGCGAGAAGCACCCGCTCTTTATCCAGCGGATACTTCCGGGTTCCCTTTGGATGAGCGTACTTATTTTTCAGCAGATGAATTTGTTTTGAAAAATACGATTTCTGTTCGGCCCGGCGGACTACCGTTTCATTGTAACTCTCGCTGCCCCGGGACGCCTGTTCAGCGCACAGTAATAGTACCTGAGACAGAGCTTTTATTTTTTCCCGGGAATGTTCTCGAACGCCGGCAAGAAGCTTTTCGGCTCCCTCTCTGGGAACATTGCCGTTGGACATCGCGCGAATGTTTTCAACCGCTTTTTCTTTTTCCACCCCCAGGATACCTCCCGCTATAAGCGCTCCCAGAGAACGTCCGTTGGAAAAGAGCGGACTGGTCCAAAACATAAATCCTATTTCGCACATATAAATATATACGCCGCCCGTCTTCTGGGCGGTCCCTATTCCGTTGATATGCATCCGGGTGCAGGGATATTCTTCGCAGTTTGCGGCATGGTTCGGTTTGACGCGGTATTGCTTACAGACGGCGCAAAGCGGCAGCATACGGTCATATTGGATTCCTCCTACCGGCTGGCCGGTTTTGTCCAATATCGAGACCATAGTATTCGTTGCGCTTTCGTAGGATTTAAGCATTTCCTCCGCCTTGAGCAAAAGCGGCTCGATCTCCCTCCGGCTGGTTCTGGAAGCGGAAGGATGTTTTCCTTTGGTCTGTAACGCCGAATCTACATATGAGGCGGAACAGTTTAATTGCATAAAGAACTCCTCGTTGCTATTTGAAAATTTTATGAACGTACTACACCTAATGGTTAAATTTTTCTTTGGGCGGCGTGTTTTGTTGAAATTATTGGGTTGAATGAGGCTTTCCCGCCAGTAAGAGCGGCCGTGGACCCGCAATGTTCACATACGCGCCCAAAACCGCCGCCGTACAGTTTTTTGGCGGCGGAAGCCCGCGTATAGGCCGCCTTCCGATCATCCGCTCCATCCCGGCGGGACGAATAACCGGTGCCGGTTTGTAGTCCGAACCGCCGTAAGGCCGCGGCAGACCCTCCTGCGGGCCTACACCCATACCGTCCGGTTGAACAACCTGCCCGTAAACTAATCGGATGAGAATTTATGACCGAAAGAAACATAAAAACATTAGGAGCGTCGTAATTCTTCGCGCAATTCGGAGAATACTTCATAGGTACTTTTGATACATCGCATATTTTGTTTTCCTGGCCGATTCAAATACCGGAAACCATCCGCCTGATACCGCATGTCCGGTACCGGGTAATTTATCTTTCCGTGTGTTCTTTTTTTCCTAAACGAATAAGGATATATAAAAATATACTACTATTTTATACGTCCGGCAAGTTTTTTATTATCGCCAGGGCTTCTAAAGCTGTTTTCAGTCCTGAAATCGAAGCCGGACAAGGCGGGGGTACGGTAAAAAAGGGAAATGCGCAGGCCGCGCCGTTTTTCCGCGCAGCGGACCGAAGGTCCGCCGTCCTAGGCCGCCGGTCCGATTCCACCAGCGCGGGCGTTGCCGACGGGGTATTGCCAGGCGAGTCTATTTATATGTTACCAGACGATCCGCCGGGTTGCGGGCGGAGGCGGAACTTACCGCGTCCGTTCCTGCGGGAAGCCTTCCCACTCTGACCAGGACCACGGCGTTCTGAGCCGCCGGGATACCTAGCTGGTCCTTGAGATTCCTATTCAGAGCGTCAATGGGGCCGGTATAAATCCGGGAGCCCAGCCCCAGGGCTTGGGCGGCAAGGTAGACGCTTTGAGCCGCCAGGGCGCAGTCCAGTATCTGGACCCCGTTGGTCTTACCGTCTCCCGGGGCGGAAATGACGATAAGTACATTGCCGTCAACCAGTTGAGGTACAATCCGTCTCGCCAAGTCCATGTTCCGCACTACCGTAAAATGCCAGGGCTGCCGGTTCGCGGCGCTGGGAGACCGTATCGCCGCCTGGACGAGGATGTTCAGTTCGGCCTCGGTTATCGCGCCGGGGGCGAAGTTCCGGGCAGCGAAATGGTTGATGATGGGCTGCACGGCTGGGCTTGAAGCAGCCTGGGCGGGCAGAAAAACAGGAACCGCCGCCAACAGCAGGAAACCGGCAAACAAAATGTGATTTTTCATGATATGCCTCCGTCGTAGGTATCATTCGTGATATGGATTATGACTATTGTAACAAAGTGCTTCGTTAAGATATAGTCCGCAAGTTAGGACCGGCGCGTGGATAAAGCGCCATGCCGGGCCCCGCTTAAAAAGCGTACTTCACCTGTTCCGCGGCGTGGAAATCTCGCAGGGCCGGACGGCGGTTTTAATATCTGACAGCAGAAGCGCGTTGCCTGCCATGTTAAATTACCGGCGGCCCGTGCCGTAAATCGCGCGTTTAAATTTTGTAACACGCCTAACGGATTTTTAATTCTTTTATACCAGCGGCTGTTCCAAAACTTCAGTTTTGAAACAGCCTCTCCGGTATCGGGGTCTTGCCCCTCAGCCCCGCGCCGATGTCAGCGCGGACAGGTCCCTCAAAATATCCTCAAGCGCGGGATAGAGCTTCTGAATGACCTTTTCGCTTAGGGCGTCGTATAGTTCATGGTTATGCTTGTCCGGCAGGAAGTCGTCATAATCTTTACCCATCCCGGCCAGAGCGGACTTCAGGTCAGGATACAGCCCCGCCCCCGCCGCGCCGCACATCGCCGCGCCCAAGGAGCAGTTTTCCGGTTCTTTGGTACGGTGTACCGGCACGTTGAATATATCGGCGATTATCTGGGCGGTGAAATTACTCTTGCTGCCGCCGCCGCCGATGTAAAGCTCGTTAATGGGCAGGCCCAGGCAGCCGGTCATTTTTTCAGTACCAAGTTTGATCTGGAGCATGACGCCTTCCACCAGGGAACGGAACATATGTTTCCGCTGATGCCGGTCATCAAAGCCCAGGTAAATACCCTTGCCGTTGGGCCGCAGCGCCGAAGACGTCCAGTCCGGTAGAACCACAAGGCCCTCCGAGCCGGCGGGAACCGATTCCGCCTCCCGGTCCAGCAGGGCTTCAACCGGAATACCGGCGGCTTCGGCTTCGGCCAGGAGCCCGCTGCCAAAGTTATCCCGGAACCAGGATACCAGCCAGAATCCTTTACTCGCCATAGACTCGTAATTGTAGAGTTTGGGGACGGCGCTTAAATAAGTAAAATACGAGAAGTCCGGGGCGGGCTTATATTCGCCGCATACAATATCCAGCCCGCTCAGGGTACCCAGGGTGATGTATGCCTGGCCGTGTTGTACCGCTCCCGCGCCCAAAAGTTCGCATTGTTTATCCGCCGCGGCTGCTGCTACGGGGCAGCCTTCGGGCAGGCCGGTAGCAGCCGCCGCTTCCGGGCTTACCGCGCCGATAACGGTACCCGCGCGAACCGGCTCCGCAAGCTGATCCCGGCGCATACCCACAGCTTCAATCTCCACATCCCCTTTAAACGAAGTCCAGTTGATAATGTCATAGGGCCAGCCCATGCTGCTGGAAATAGATTCATAAAACCCGCCGGTCAGTTTATAGCCGATATACCCGGAAACCCCCAGGTATTTCGCGGCCTTTTCATAGACTTCGGGCATATTGAACTTGAACCAGTTTACCTTGGAATAATAGGGCCAGAATAACCGGTACAGGGAATCCGGGCTGTCGTTGACCACCTCTCCCAGGGAGGGAATATTCATGCGCCATCGTTCATCAAGCCAGCTTATGGGGTTATAGAGAAGGTTCCCCGCCGCGTCAAGGGCCAGGCAGCAGGACCGTTGGCTGGATATTCCGATACCGGCAATGTCCGCAACATCCCCGGTAAACCGGCTGAACATTTCCGCCGAAGCGGCCCGCAGGGCGTCCCAAATATCATTCACGCCATGCTCCGCCCAGCCCGGACGCGGGGTGATCATCTTCGGATGCTCCGCCGATCCGTGCGCAACACGGCGGCCCTTCCGGTCATACATGATTACCCGTGTGCTTTGAGTGCCGCTGTCTATGCCGATACTATATTTCTCGCCCATGAAAACCCTCCGGCATTTCATTAATGGAGCTGTTACGGATACCCATGGTATCCATGTCCCGCAGAAATACCGGATTAATTGTAGCAATCACCATTCAAGCCTGTCAAACTTTTTTTAGTTTTTATCCGGCGCCGGGACGCCGGGTTAACTCACGCCTACATTTTTGTAAGAACCGGAAATAAATCTACCATTTTGTATCTTTAGGAACGAGTCTTTTGGCGTGAATCCGGCGATTCCGGTAACGGAAGGGGCGGTTCGGGAAGAACCGGGCGGAACAGCGCGGTTTTTTTACAATTATATCAGCTTGGCACGAAAATTGCTTTAATTATCTATAAAATAAAGCTGTTTATGGAGGAACTATGAACAATAGTGTAGAATTTTCCAGGAAGCCGGTACCCGAAGTGTACGGTTCCAACTGTTTTTCCGACGCCGTTATGAAAGAGCGGCTGCCCAAGAACATTTTCAAAGAGATTCTGGCGGTTCAGGGCGGTGAAAAAGAACTGACCCTGGAAGTTGCGGAAGTGGTCGCCGCCGCCATGCGGGATTGGGCCATTGAAAAAGGCGCCAGTCACTATACCCACTGGTTTCACCCTTTAACGGGACTTACCGCGGAAAAACATGATTCCTTTATCGCCCCTACCGGAGACGGACGGGTGCTTATGGAATTTTCAGGGAAGGAGCTTATTAAAGGCGAGCCCGACGCGTCGAGCTTCCCGTCCGGGGGCCTGCGGGCGACTTTTGAGGCCCGGGGGTATACTGCCTGGGATGTAACCAGCCCCGCCTTCCTCAAACAAGACCTGAAGGGCACCACCCTCTGTATCCCGACGGCCTTTATCAGTTATTACGGCCACGCCTTAGACAAGAAGGTGCCCCTGCTTAAATCCATAGACGCCCTGAGCAAACAGGCTGTCCGGGTGCTTCGCACTCTGGGGAATGAGACCTCCAAACGGGTGATTACCACCGTCGGCCCCGAGCAGGAATACTTTCTGGTGGACAAGGCGTTTTACGATAAGCGTCCGGACCTGATTCTTACAGGCCGGACGCTTATCGGCGCGTTGCCGGCCAAGGGCCAGGAGATGGAGGACCACTACTTTGGGGCTATCAAAGAGCGGGTGGCTATCTTTATGCGGGAACTCAACACGGAGCTGTGGAAAGTGGGAATTCCCGCCAAGACTCAGCATAACGAGGTAGCCCCGAATCAGTTTGAAATCGCCCCGGTATATACCAATAGCAGCGCCTCGCTGGACGCCAACCAACTGGTGATGGAAACCATCAAAAACGCGGCCCGCAGGTACGGCATGGAAGCCCTGCTCCACGAAAAACCCTTTGCCGGGGTTAACGGGTCCGGTAAGCACAACAACTGGTCTATGGCTACCGACGACGGGATCAACCTTTTTGATCCCGGTGAAAATCCTGAGTCCAACGCCCGGTTCCTCCTCTTTGCCGCCGCCGTGGTGGAAGCGGTGGACCGATACGCCCTGCTGATCCGGTCCTCCGTGGCGACCTCCGGCAACGATCACCGCCTGGGCGCCAATGAAGCGCCTCCGGCCATCGTTTCTATCTTCTTCGGCGGTCTCTTGACGGAGATCTTCGACAATATCGCCGAGGGTAAGAGCGGCGGCAAGAGCGAAGCCGATTCCAGCATCAAGATCGGGGTTACGAGCCTTCCGGCCCTTCCCAAAGATGTGTCGGACCGGAACCGGACCAGCCCTTTCGCGTTTACGGGAAACAAATTCGAATTCCGTATGGTTGGCTCTTCTCAGTCCATCGCCACGCCCAACATCTATCTTAACGTCGCGGTAGCTCAAGTCCTTTCGGAATTTGCTGATAAACTGGAAAGAGCTTCCAACAAAAACGAAGTCATCCAGACCATCATCAAGGAATCCTATTCTCAACACCGGAAGGTGGTGTTTAACGGGAACGGGTATTCCGATGAATGGGTCAAGGAAGCGGAACGCCGGGGCCTCCCGAACATCCGAAACGCCGTTGACGCTCTTTCCGTGCTGGTTAGAAGCGAGACCATCGCCCTTTTCGAGGCCCACCATGTGTATAGCAAAGAAGAGTCGGAGAGCCGGTATCATATTTATCTTGAGAAATATTCCAAGCAGATAAACATTGAAGCGGGGGTTACTATTGATCTTGCCCGGCGCTACATCTTCCCGGCGGTTACGTCTTTCGCCGCTTCCTTAGCGGGCGATGCGGCGGCCTTGGCGGCGGTCGGGGCGACCAATGTGCCGCAAACAAAGCGCGTCAAGAAGATCGCCGATCTTGCCGCGGAACTCTATGAGGAGACGGCGAAACTGGAGGCGGTCCTGGCCGAATCTCAGGGCATCGAGGACGCCTTTAACCAGGCTAAATCCTATTTTGAGAAAGTTCGTCCCGTCATGAGCGCCGTCCGCAGCCGGGTGGACGCTCTTGAAAAATTAACCGCCAAGGAAGCCTGGCCCTTCCCTGGTTACGAAGAACTCCTTTTCGTTTTGTAATTCAATCCGTGCAAAAAAACCCGCCGTAACAGGCGGGTTTTTTTCTGTTGTGCGCCGGACCGGCGTTTCCCCGGCTTACCGGTACATCGGTCCCAGGGCGGCGCAAGCGCGGTAGTCCGCCCCCTCCGTATCCATGCCAAAGGCGTTCCAGTAGCTGGGCCGGAAGACCCCGCTGGTTTCGATGTTGTGCATACATACCGGGATGCGGAGAATACTCGCCAGGGTGATAAGGTCCGCGCCGATATGGCCGCAGCTTACCGCTCCGTGATTGGCGCCCCAGGCGGCCATTACAGAGTAGACATCCGTAAAGGGGCCTTTGCCGGTGAGCCGGGGAGCGAACCAGGTGGTGGGCCAGGTCGGGTCTGTCCTCTGGTCGAGCATGTCGTGGACCCCCGCGGGAATGGTGACGGTAAAGCCCTCGGCGATTTGGAGTACCGGCCCGACGCCCTTAACCAGATTGACGCGGCACATAGTAACCGGCATATCCCCTTCGGTGAGGAAATCCGATGAATAGCCGCCGCCCCGGAAATAACCGAGACTGGCGTAGCGCCATTGCACCGCGTCAAGGCAGGCCCCCGCTTCTTCCGCCGTGATTTCCCAGAAAGGCTTCATGGCGGGTTTGCCGTCCTTCCGTTGTTTGCCCGTGCCGTCCAGTGTGGAAGCCCCGGAGTTGATAAGGTGGATAAGGCCGTTTGCCGCGCCCCCGGCGGGCTTCCATCCGGTAACCCGTTCTATGGCGGCGGGGCTCCAGTAGGTCCGCACATCGGAGAAGATCTGGGCCGTACCGGTTAGAAGGTGGCCGAAGAGCATGGAAACCCCGTTCAGGCAGTCGTTTTCCGTGGCCACCAGGTAGGGAGCGCGGATGCCGTTCCAGTCATAGGATGAATTCAGGATGGTTTCCAGGAAGTCGCCGTTGGGGAAGTGATCGTTCCAGTGGCGCTGCCCCTGGAAACCCGCGAGAATGGCGTTATGCCCCAGGACTTCCTCAGCCAGACCTTTCCGCCTCAGATCGGGATTCCCGATCATCAGATCCCGGACTATCATGGCCATTTTGACGCAGGTCTTCCATACATCGTCCTTCTGCTTACGGCTGTGCTGCTGTTCCGGCGGATTGTTGTCCGGCCCTTCTTTGCAGTTCGCCCGGGTCCACTCCAGAGCCCGCCGGTATTCAGCATCCGAGTAGATCTTCTCCTCAAACCGGCGCACCAGCTCGGACATATCCACGTATTCATTCCGCATACCCAGATATTCCTGGAAGAAGTCCGCGTTGACGATAGAGCCGGCGATTCCCATTGAGACGGAACCGATAGCAAGATAGCTCTTGCCCCGCATCCAGGCCGCGGCCAGAGCCGCCTTCACAAAGCGGAGCAGCTTATCCTTCACATCCTCCGGAATTTTGCCCGTATCTTTGAGGTCCATAACGTCTCTGCCGTAAATGCCGAAAGCGGGCAGCCCCTTCTGGCTGTGCCCGGCCAGGACCGCCGCCAGATACACCGCGCCGGGCCGGTCCGTACCGTTGAACCCCCAAACAGCCTTGATAGTCGAGGGGTCCATATCCATCGTTTCCGAGCCGTAGCACCAGCAGGGAGTAACCGTCAGGGTAACCGCCACGTTCTGCCGGGAAAATTTATCCTGGCAGGCCGCGGCTTCCGCGACGCCGCCGATGGTAGAATCGGCGATAACACATTCGATCTCCTGACCGTTGGGGTGCTTGAGAGATTCGGTAATGAGTTTCGCCGCCGCGTGAGCCATGCCCATCGTTACCTCTTCCAGCGATTCCCGGACCCCCCGGCGGCGCCCGTCAATGGCGGGCCTGATACCGATTTTGGGCAGCGCCCCCCGGAACCTGTTTTCCGGGGGATTCATCGTGAGACTTGAAATATCAGCCATAATAGTCCTCCAAACAATTAAAGTAGAAAAAATGAGGCTGTTCCAAAACTGAAGTTTTGGAACAGGCTTAAATAATAGGAACATCAAATGGAACGAATCCAGTACCTATTCTGAACATGCCGCTGGGGTCCGGCTATCCCGTCCCGGTCCAGGGCGGCGGGCTTACCCTTCACCGCGCAGCTTATACGGGAATCACGCCTTTTTTCAGGATGATATTGCCGTATTTGACCGTTTCCCCGGTCATGACCACCGCATACGCCTGTTTAGCCCGTTCGTAAAAGGCGAAGCGTTCTACCTTCTCTATAGGGGGCGTTCCCGGCCAGTGTTTGTCTATCACCGCCCGGTAGGACGCTTCCACGGCGGGATTCACCGCGTCTCCGGGCATTACCGCCATCATCGCCGCCGGGGGCGCCGCGTAATCCAGATTCATCAAGGCCAGAATGCCATCCAGCAGGGCGGGTATTCTCAGCCCGTCCGCCCGGATCACCCTGGAGTTACATGTATCCCCTGGGAAAAAGGCGTCCGCCAGAACCAGTTCGTCCCCGTGGCCCATGCGGAACAGCGCGTTCAGCAGATCGGGACCTATCACCGGGGAAATTCCGATTAACATATACTCCTCCTCAGTATTGATTATATTATGGTAAGAAATCATGATCATCCCCGTCTGGAGATTTGTCAAGAAAAAGGTGAGCCTGGTTCAAAACCGTGCCCCCAACTATGCCGGGAACGTTAGCGTACAGTCAAGTAGTTTTGGAACCGCTCTATTGGATGGGGCCTGTGAGAGAACCACCTGGGTTCTCTCATAAGCCCCGCAGTTGCAACGTTCCCCTTAGACTGTTACCGATCCCTTGAGCAGGTCCCTGTCGGCGCTGCTGGATCCGATGGAGATCTCATATTCCATGCGCTCAAGCTCCACACGGGAAAATCCCCACAGGAGTTTCACCGGCCTGTCCACAAAAGAATGTTTAAAGCCCACATACAATTGTACTACCTCGGTTCCTGTACGGTTCCCCGTATTGACCACCCTGCACGACGCCGTAACCGCGCCGTCTGTAACGCCGAAATGGGGATCATCCAGCGTAAACGTGGTGTAGGAAAGGCCGTACCCATAGGGATAGAGAGGCTCCACCCCTTCCTTTTCCAGTTTGGCGTAACCATGGTAGTAATCGTACCACTGATTCGTGGTATCCCAGGCGATCCGGGGCAGGTCCTCCTCCCGCCAGGGCTGGACATAGGGCAGCTTCCCGCTGGGGTTGACCTCGCCAAAGAGAATCTGCGCCAGGGCGGTTCCCCCTTCCTGTCCGGGATAATAGGCCATCAGGATGCCGCTAACCTGATCCATTCATTCGGTTATCATGGTGGTATTGCCGCCGATGACCACCGCTGCGGAATTGTTATTCTCCGGCCCCGCCGCTTTAAGGAGGGCGGTTTCGCCGGCGTGGAGGTCCAGGGTTTTCCGGTCCCCGCCGATAGACTCGGTGTAGTTGTCCGCCCCTTCGCTGGCCACGTATTCCCCCTCGTCCCCATGGTCAAAACCTACAACAAAGACCACCGCGTCCGCGGCGGTCTTTGTTGCCCGTTCAATATCGGAACCATCGTCAAAGATCACCTCCGCCCCCGGAGCGGCCCTGGTTATGCCCTCCAGCGGCGTTACCACATACTTGGGAAATACCCGGGAGGAACCGTAGTCCCCGATATTCGGCTGGTTCCCCAACTTGCCGATGACGGCGATGGTTTTAAGAGCGTCCCGGTTAAAGGGCAGAACCAGCCCCGTTCCGTCCGGCCGTGGGGCGTTTTTTAGCAGGGTAATACCCTCCTGAGCGGACTTTAGGGCCAGGGCGATATGCCCGGCGCAGCCGATTACCTCTTCCCCGTACTTACCGGTATGGGCTTCCTCAAAAGCCCGCACGGTCCGCACTATCCGCAGGGTCGCGTCGTCGATCCTCGCTTCGGGAACAAGGCCGTCCTTTACCGCTTGTACCAGCTTGTCGCCGTATACGACCGTACCGCACATCTCCATGTCCTCGCCGTTATTGGCCCCCTCCACCGTATCCTTTACGCCCCAGATAAAATCGCTCATCACAAAACCGTCAAAATCCCATTCCTCTTTAAGAACCTTTCGTAAAAGATAATCATGATGGCCGCAGTGGACGCCCTTGTACCGGTTATAGGCGCTCATGACCGACGCCGCCCCCGCATCCACGCAGTCCTTAAAGTGCGGCAGGAATACCTCCCGTTCCGTGCGGCGCCCGCAGTCCACGCTCACCTTAAAACGGCTTATCTCCATAGAATTGAAAGCGTAGTGCTTCACGCAGGCCATGACGTTCTCTTCCTAAACGCCCCGCACCAGGGCCGCGCCCATCTGACCCAGGGCAAAGAATTCTTCCCCGTAGCTTTCCTGACTGCGGCCCCAGCCGGGATGATGGGGAGGTTGATACAGACCCCGGCAAAGAGATTGCCCCCGTAGGCCCGGACCTCCCTGCCGATGGCCCGGCCTATTTCTTCTTCCAGCGCGGGATCGAAGGAGGCCCCCCGGAGCACAGAAACGGGAAAACAGGGGTGCTTTTCCCCGTCCCGCAGACCACCACCCGTGGACCGTCGCAGAAACGCATAGACGGAACGCCGAGCCGTTTGTTTTCGGCATTGGGATAGGGGACATGGTTGTAGTGTTTGGTGGAATCCTTTGCCATTTCGGCAACCTGCTCCGGCCCGAAATTTACCTTGCCGCTCATGAGGTCTACTTTTTCTCCAGACTCATGTGCGCCACAATCGACGCGGCCTTTTCCGTGTAGGAAAGCCGCAGTTCCTTAGTACACTTCATGCTTTATACCATCCTTCATACTATTTTTGCAGGCGCGCCATCTTGCCACAGGAGACGGATCAGGAGAAAGTTCCTCGGTTCTCCTATCGCTGCGCCGGTGAGATCATACCCTGTAGAACATACTTTTGGAAGAAGGAGGCTGTTCCAACAGCAATTCTTACAACAAGTTAAAGGACAGGGACGTCGGCGGTTTGTTCCCATTCCGCCTCTCTCTCAACAGTTCGACTTGTGGTTGTGGTGAAAATGCGGCTTCTTCAGGCATCCTTTCCTTCGTACTTCGCGGTTCGGCCGTATGGGAGCTACCCGCCGCCGTATATCCGATACCAGTTCCCGATAATTGTTTTTTTCACGTTCCATGCGATATATCGGATTCGTGAAAAGCAGATCCCAAAGATCGTAAAAGGGTAGACGTGATCATTTACGTAGGAGATCATTTCTCCCTCCAGAACGACGATAAATTCAAGGTCGTGGTGCCAATGACACTCGGCGCTGTACCGCAAAAAACTTGAAAGCCTCCACACAACAGAGTAGATAGGCAGGAGTGCCGACGTATAGGGAACATCTTCACCCATATCGTCCCTGACTTGCAACATGTACAGTATAACCTCAAATAACAGACGGCACTGCCGTCTATCTGATCGAACATCTTAATACAGATGTGGCATTTGGTTCTTTAGAAAAGCATTAACATAACAGTTTGTTAAAGGTATCTATCAGCTTTTCAACTTCTTCATGGGGCATACCTTTTGCCATGTAGAAATGCCGTAGCGGCGCTTCAAGATATGCCCGT
>JAIRSS010000238.1 GCA_031255315.1 Spirochaetaceae bacterium | reverse complement strand
AAAGTAAGCGATGAGGAATTAAAAAAGATAAAATTAAGACACGCACGGTTTCACGGGGATTGGAACTATTCTATTTCGCCTAATGCCTAAATATGTCATGTTATTTTTGCGCATTGCCTATGTGGGGGAACAAATCCCCCACACTCCCAGTTTTCCGTAGCAAGCCACGGGGTATTAAACCACAGGAAGTAAGTCCCGAAGAAGGCATGGCGGAAAAAGTATCGGTCAAGGCGGACGCCAGCGGTTTCAGGCTGCCTACGGAAAGCGAGTGGGAATATGCCGCCCGCGGAGCCAGCGCCTTACTCAACATCTCCCCCTGGTCAAACAGATACGCTGGAACCAACGCCGAAGCTCAACTCGGGAATTTCGCGTGGTTTTTGGGCAACGCCAATCAAACAACTCACCCGGTGGGGCAAAAGACCCCAAACAGCATCGGGCTCAAGGATATGAACGGGAATGTATGGGAATGGTGCTACAATATCTATGAAAACCGGCGCCGTTGCTATCGGGGCGGAGGCTGGAATACCGGCCCTTCGGACAGCACGGTTTCCTACCGGAATTCCAGCGCTCCCTATCTGCGAAGCAACGATTTAGGTCTCCGGGTTATCTGCCCCTGACCCGGTAAACCGGCCCGCAGACGGAGAACGGCCTGGCGGCCCTGTGCGCCCTGTGGGGCCGCCAGGTCCTGATAAACACATTCCAGGGTTTCATCTCTGGTCCGGGGCTTTCCAGCCCAGGGCGGGCAGGGTTTCGGCGGCGGCCTCCCGCAACGGGAGGCCGGCTTTGTTCACACGGTTTTTGCACCCGGTAATCCTGATAAATTTGTCCAGGAGGGCTGACTTTTCCTTCCGTCCGGCTTTCTGGCAACGGCTTTTTTTCCTGCATAGTTAAGCCCATTTTGACCGCTGATAGCTGTAGCTGCTGGATAGTCTGTCTTAATTTGGGTTGCTCTTTTGATGAGGCAACGCGGTTCCTTGACGTGTCATCCCGAAACAGATAAGCTGGGACAATACATAATGGCGCGGCGGCTCCAGAATCCGGCGTTTTGGAATCGATCTGGCGCCTTCGTGAAATTCGCGGTTCGCGCCTGGTCCGAAATCATGCGTAGGTGCGCACCGGCGCTTGGTTTTGGAACAGGTTCGCTCAACAAGAACAAAGGAAGATCACGGCTCGGGCGTCTTTTTCCAAACACAGGAGGTTGTTTATGTACAATGTTACCCCCTCGAAAGTAGCGGGGTTTTTTAAACCGGCAACGATTATCTTCATTGTAATAGGGATTGTTGCGGTTGTTTTCCTGGGAACCAGCGTCTATATTGTGGATCAATCCGAAGAGGCGGTAGTTACCCGGTTTGGACGGTACCACGCCACCACCGGACCGGGGCTGCAATTCAAGCTGCCCTTCGGGATTGACAGGCACTACGCGGTAAACGTCAAGGCGGTCCAGACCGAGCAGTTTGGGTTCCGTACTGTAACAAGCGGCGTTTCTTCTGTTTATGCCAACCAGACCAATGAATCGACCATGCTTACCGGGGATCTTAATATTATAGACGTCGAATGGATCATTCAGTACCGGGTGATAGATCCCATAGCCTGGACCTTCAATGTACTGGAACGGACCGCCACCATTCGGGATGTATCCCGGTCGGCCATCAACATGCTGGTAGGGGACCGGGCCATCATGGACATCATGGGGCCTGAGCGGAGTACTATTGAAGCCGAAGGCGCGGCGTTCATGAACGAGACTTTCAGAAGTTACGGCCTGGGGATAGACGTGATTGCCGTGAAACTCCAGAATATAGACCCTCCCAAGGGCGTGCAGGAGGCGTTTGACGATGTAAACAAGGCGGAGCAGGACATGAACCGGCTGATCAACGAAGGCCAGCAGGCCTACAACGCCGAGATTCCCAAGGCGCGGGGCGAAGCGGATCAGCTTGTCCAGATAGCTCAGGGTTACGCCGCCGAGCGGGTCAACCGGGCAAATGGGGACGTGGCCCGGTTCAATTCGGTGTTTGAGGAGTACCGTAAGGCGCCCGATGTAACCCGGCAACGGCTTTACTACGAGATGATAGAAGAAGTCTTCAAAGACGACCGGGAAACGTTGATCATCGACCGGATCTTCGACAACTTTCTTCCATTAAGAAACCTCGACGCTCAGTCAGGGCGCGGCCAGGGGGGTGGCGGACAATGAAAAAAGGCGCTCTTCCCGTTCTGGCGGTTGGCGCGGCGGTCATTATCGTCGTATTTATCGCGAGGCCTCTGTATAGTATTGACGAAGGCGAACAGGCGGTGGTGGTCCGCATGGGCGCGCTGGTGGATGTGGTAACCCACGCCGGTCTTCACGTTAAGGTCCCCTTCATTGACACCATCGTGCGGTATCCCAAACGAATCATGGCCTGGGATGGGGAGCAGAAGAGTATGCCCACCAGGGAAAAGCAGTATATTTGGGTGGATGTTACCGCCCGGTGGAAAATATCGGACCCCAAGAAGTTTTACGAGTCTATTTCCACGATCAACGCGGCGTATTCCAAACTTGCCGAGGTGATCGATTCGGAGGTGCGCACCGTGGTGGCGGAAAATTACCTCCGGGAATCGGTACGGAATTCCAATTTTATTATGGAAAGGCCGGAAACGCCGGATAGTTTAGGTATCGGGGACGCTATCGATCTTGAGCAGATCCCCACCCTGATTCAGAGCGGCGGGTATGAACCCATCCAGAGAGGCCGGCGGCAGCTTGCGGAAGAGATTCTAGAACGGTCCCGGCGCATGGTTCCCGAATACGGCATAGAACTGATTGACGTGGTAACCCGGCAGATCCGGTATTCCGACGAGCTTACCCAAAGCGTCTACGCCCGGATGATCAAGGAGCGGAACCAGATAGCGCAGGCGTTCAGGTCCGACGGCGAGGGGAAAAAGGCGGAATGGCTGGGGAAGACCGAGAACGAGCGCCGTTCCATCCTGTCCGCCGCCTACGAACGGGCGGAAACCATCCGGGGCGCCGCGGACGCTGAAGCCGCCGCCATCTACGCGGAGGCGTACAGCCGGGATCGGGGGTTTTTTGATTTTTGGCGGGCGGTGGAGTCCTACCGGGCCACGCTCCCCGGTTTCAGCAAGACCTTATCCACTGATTTGGATTATTTCAGGTATCTCTATGCTCCTTCGGGCAGGTAACGTTGGGGGAAAATACGGCTGAGGGAGGAACCGGACGGCTATGGAACGGATCATCACGATTGAGGTGGAAGGCCCGGCGGGCCGGCAGGCAAAATTGGGGTTTGACACCGGTTTGAGCGCCCACGCGTTCGCCCAGGCAAAACTGGCGTTGTCTATCGCCCGGTGCGGGATACTGGTCTATCCCGATGGGAAAACCAGCGTTTGGAGGCCCGAAGGGGCGGTCGAACAAAAGACGATGGTCATCTACGGCCCCGCCTTCCCGGGGGAACGGCTGGACCGTCTCCTTGAGGGGCCGGGGGAACGCGCGTTGGACGCCCTCCGCCGCTGGATACCGGCCCGCGCCGTCCTTGCCAGGCTTGCCCGCTCCGGACCCGCGCCGGAGGGCTGGGAACTTCCCGCTCCCTGGCCGGCGGCGGCCCTCCTCTCGGACGGATCGCCTGACGCCGGATCGGTGCGGGGGGAATCGCGGCAGGCGTTTCCTCCGGGGGTGATTTTTTTTCCCCCGGACAATCTGGCGCGCCGGGCGGTTGAGGCCGAGGGGGACGGCGCGTGGCTTAACGGGGCCGGGCGCTGGACTCACCCGGATCACACCGGGGAAGACGCGGCGGTCTTTACCGCCGCCGCCATGCTCTACCAGATCGTCTGCGGAGCACCGCCCTATTCCGCCGGCGATCCTGAGCGGCTTTACTCGGATATACGGGAAGGGGTCTATACCCCGCCTTCCCTCATGGCGCCGGGCCTTGACCCCGGTATCGCCGCCCTCATCAGCAGCGCTTTGGCCCCGGCTTCCGCAACCGCTAAACGGCCGTCCCTTGAGGACTTCCGCCAGAAAACAGGCCCCCTCTTTTCCGGCGGGCCGGAACGTTTTTTCCGCCGGTTGCGCGAAGAAGAACGGGCGAAGATTTTGGCTGAACGGAAACAATTCGACCGGAAAAAAGCGGCGGGCGTAAAAACCCGGCGGTTTATACGCCGGAATACGGCCGTCATCGGCGGCGCGGCCATCGCGCTGCTCATCCTGGCCCTGGCGGCGGGCAGCATTGTCAAAGGCCGCCGGGATCTCCCCACAACCAGGGGCATGAGCCCCCGTGAGGTTATCGCGGCGTACTACGGCTCCTTTGAAACGCTGGATCATACCCTCATGGAAGCCTGCGTCGTGGGCAAGGCCGGCAAAGGGGACATTAACCTGGTAACGAATATCTTCGTGATCAGCCGGGTCAGGGAAGCTTACGAAATGAAACGCCCGGTTGTCGCCGCCCGGGAATGGTTAGATGCCGGGGCCGCCCCGACGGACCTCGCGGTAACCGGCGTGACGGACCTCCGCCTTTCGGGAGAAGACGAGGACGAGAGCGACGGGGAAGTGCGCTACCGGGTTGACTATACCCTCTGGCTTCCGGCGGGATATATGGAGACCGGCGGCGCCGGGGATGGTCAGGAAACGCCGCCTGAAACGCTCCCGGCCCTGCCCGCAAAAACCGGCCTTACCGATGACGTCCGCCTGATCCTCCAGAAAGGCGCGTGGCGCATCTCGGAAATAGAACGAACCCTCCAGGAAGAATAGACGCAATGGCCTGTAGTGCGCCAACGCCCGCGGTTTTGGAATAGCCTCATGCGTTTGTCCGCCACCGGTTGATGAGATGCCGGGACACCGATCCGGGGCCGGGCAGGTTCGGCAGAGCGTCCCGGCGGAACCAGCGGGCGTCTTCGATTTCCACGCCGTCCGGGCGGATTTCCCCCCGGGCGTGGCGGGCGGTAAATCCTATCATCAACGAGTTGGGAAACGGCCACGGCTGGGACGTTTCATAGCGTATGCCGGTGATCTCAATTCCCGCCTCTTCCCGAACTTCCCGCTCCACCGTGGTTTCCAGGTTTTCGCCGGCTTCGGTAAACCCCGCGATAAGGCTGTAAACGCCGTCTGAAAATTTTTTGTTGTGGGCAAGGAGGGCCTCATCCCGGTCATTGGTAACCAGAACGATGACGGCTGGGGAAATTCGGGGGTACTCCCGCCGTCCGCAAACCGGACAGAGCCGGGCGAGTTCGTCGGGGGCGTCGACGGCGGGGCTGCCGCACGCGCCGCAATAGGCCGATTCCCGGCGCCATTGCATGACATGATACGCCCTGAACAGGCGGCCTATGTCCCCCCGTCCGGAGAAAACGCCCTGTTCCGCGGCAGG
>JAIRSS010000230.1 GCA_031255315.1 Spirochaetaceae bacterium | reverse complement strand
CGTGTGCCGCAAATACTCCGATTAACGGGCTCCTGGCATTTAGAGATACGCTATGCGGGGAATTCCCTTACTGCTTCAGTATCACTTCGGTTCTGCCGAAACCGCCGAGTTCGGGGCGGGAAAAGTAGTAGTCCGCCACCACGCTCTGGCGTTTAAGGAAGCCATGAACCCCTTTCTGTAAGACACCGTCCCCTTTACCGTGAATTACCGAAAATTCATGCAAACCCGCCAGGACGGCGGCGTCTATTTGACGCTCCAGGGTTTCCAGGGCTTCCTCCAGATGCATCCCCCGAAGGCTGAGTTCAAATTGGGCCTGCGTTCCCCCTGACAAGTCGGCCTGGAGGATAAGGGGGGATTGGGGGGCTTTGGCCGGCGGGGAAAGGGGGATAAGGTCCCCTGCGTCAAAGGTCATTCTAAGGGAACCTATCTCTACGATCCACCGCCCCTTCTTATCCGGTCTGAGGATGGTCCCCCGGCGTTTATGCTCCCCGGCAAGGACTTCCGCGCCGGCCTGGAGTACGGCGGTCTCCGGCTTCCTGGTCCTGCGGCCTTCTGTTTCCAGATCCGTTCCGGCGGCTTCCCCCGCATCCGAGAGGCGGCGTTCATCCCGGAAGAGCGCCGCTTCCTCGTCCAGGGCGGCGGCTTCGGTCTTGACCGCTTCCTCCATTTCCCGCAGGAATTCCTTCACCTTCACGGTCTTTTCCCGGTTTATCTCCCCTTCTTTGAGTTCCCGGACCAGATTTTCAAGCTGTTTCCGGCTTTCAGACAGAAGGAGCCGGAGGTTCCCCACGCCGCCTTCTTTAAGGATCAGTTCCCGCTGCCTGAGCCTGAGCTCCCTCAGATCAGAGCGCCGCCGCTCCTCCCGCAGTTTTTGGGCTTCCGCCTTAGACGCGGCGGCGGCGGCGTCCAGATCGCGGTGTTTCCGCTTGAGTTCCGTAATCAGGGCGGAGACATCGGATCGCTCTTCCGCCAGATATGAGCGGGCGCCCTGGATGACCGCCTGAGGCAGGCCGTTCCGGGCGGCAATATCCACCGCCCGGCTTTCGCCGGGAACGCCCATTGCGATACGGTAGGTGGGGGACAGAGTTTGACCGTCGAATTCCACGGAGGCGTTTTCCACCCCCGGACGGGAATAGCCGTAGTTCTTGAGCATTCCGTGATGAGTAGTAACCACGGTGCAGCAGCCTTTGCCGATAAGGTAGTCCAAGATGGACATGGCGATGGCGCTCCCCTCCTCCGGGTCCGTGCCGGAACCCAACTCGTCCAGAAGCGCCAGGGAGTTTTTCCCCGCCGCGCCGGTTATGGCGGCGATGTTGGTCATGTGGGCGGAGAAGGTGGACAGGGACTGGCTCAGGGACTGCTCGTCCCCGATGTCGGCGTAAATCCCATCGAAAACCGGAAGCGCCGTTCCTTCCCCTGCCGGCAGGGCAAGGCCGAACTGGTTCATCAGGGCAAAGAGGCCCAGCGTTTTCAGGGCAACGGTCTTGCCCCCCGTATTCGGGCCGGTGATGATCACCGTCCGGGTATTCATGACGAAATCAATGGGTACAGCCCCTGTTCCTAAAAGGGGATGCCTGGCCTGCAACAGAACGGGAGTGGTACCGGCGGGACACTCCCCACCAGGGGCGTCCGCGAAATTCCCTCGAATGTCCCGGGAATACCGGGCCCGGGCGCGAAGGGTTTCCAGGTCTATAATCCGATTGTGGAAATCCTCAAGGAGCGGGAGGCCGTCTTTTAGACGGACGGTCAATTCCCGGAAGACCCGGCGTATTTCGGCGTCAAGCCGCCGCTCCTCAATGAGGATGTCGTTGTTCTTTTCGATCACCTCATCGGGTTCCAAAAAAAGCGTGTGCCCGGTGGTGGAAACTTCGTGCACAATGCCCCGGATACGGCCCCGGAAGTTGGCTTTAAGGGCCAGGACCACGCGGCCGTCCCGCTGGGAAGGGACCGGGGATTGAAGCATACGCCGGGTTTCATCGTTGTTCGTGTACCGCGATACCAGCGCGTTCAGGTCGCCTTTTAAGGACTGAATCCGCCGCTTTATGTCCCTGAATTCGGGCAGATCCCTGAGTTTGCCGTCCCGGTCCAGGATCCGGAACACTTCCCGGGCCAGGGCGGAACAATCGGGAACGCCTTCGGTCAGCAGATCGGTATCGGCGGACAGGCGGAGCCACGTTCTTAACGCCTCCCCCCGCTCCACAAAGACGCCTGCGGCATAGGCTTCGTCCTGCTCCAGCGCCGCGCCCTCAACCTCCAGTTTGGCGAGTACGGCGGCTATGTCCGGCAGGCTTCCCCTCGGCTCCTCATCCCCGGAGTTAAGACGGTCCAGGACGAGGGCAACCCGGCGTTTAAGCTCCCGGACAGCCTGAGGATCCCCTACGGGCAGGTCCGCGGCAATACGCCGGGCCGCTTCCCCGCTCAGAGCGCAGTCCGCCACCTGCGTGCGGACTGCGTCAAATTCCAGAAGTTTCAGCGTTTTCCCGTTCATTTCAGACATTCCAGCTCTGCATTCCGTCTATTCATTGATCGCTTTCCCCGCTAATTCATCTTTGATCCTGAGAAAACTTTCATACCGGTCCTCATGAATGGCCCCAGCGTGTACGGCTTCCATGATCTTACAGCCTGGTTCCCGGCGGTGGGCGCAGGAAAGGCCGAAACTGCACTTCCCCGCGAGCGGGGCGAATTCCCGCATATACAATTCTACCTCGCCGGCGGAAATTCCGTCCGGGAGAAGCCGGCGTATGCCGGGGGTGTCGATAAATCCAGCGGAGCGCCCCGGATGTTCCCGGTCCTCCGGTCCTTCCAGGAGAACGGACATGGCCGTGATGTGGTTGCCCCGGTCGTACTTTTCATTGACGGCCCCGACTTTCTGCCGGGTTTCCCCCAAAAGGGCGTTGACAAGGCTAGACTTTCCCACCCCGGACTGGCCTGTCAATACCGAAAGGCGTCCGGCGGCGGCTTCCCGCAGCCCTTCCAAGCCCTCGCCGGTCCTGGCCGAAACGGTGAGGACAGGATACCCGATGCGCCGGAAGTCCTCAAGCCGCTCCTCTATGTCCGCGTCCCCTCGAAAAAGATCCCACTTGTTACAGACGATCCAGGCGGGGATTCGGGCTATATCCGCCTGAAGGAGCAGCCGGTCCAGGAACCGGGGCCGCCAGGGAGGGGAAGCCGGGGTGCAAACGCAGAAAACGGCGTCTATATTGGCCGCCAGAATTTGGGGAAGCACGGATCGGTTACGGTCAAAGCCCTGCTGGTTAAGCCGGGTGAACAGGTTCCGCCGTTTTTCCACCGCCAGAATACGGCCTTTCCCCGGTTGGGAGGAGTCCCGCTCCAGGCTCACCCAATCTCCTGGCGCTAAGGGGTTGTAAAAGCCCTCAACCCCTTTAAGAACCTTCCCCTTGATCCGGCACTCAATTTCGGTTTCCTCCTCCCCCGCTCCGCCCTGAACGCGGACGATGAAGATGTTCCGGGACCCCCGGATAACCCGGCCTCTGCGGGGGCTGCTCACGCCGGGCCTCCAAAGGAGCGAAGCTCAAGGCCGAATTGCCGGGCGCGGGTCCGCCACACGCCGTCTGTCCAGGACGGCCCGGTTACCATGAGGATATTGGCCGGTTTACCCGCGGACGGCGGGCCTGTCTCCCCGGCGGGGGGCGGAGCGCGGAGGCCCATTTCATCCAGAAGGGCTTCGATGCGCCGGGAAACTCCTTCCATGGAATCGTAAACCTTCATACCAGGCCTGGCGGCGGACGTGAATTCATCCAGCAAAAAAAGGAAGTGCGTACAGCCCAGTACCAGAGCGTCTGCGCCCTGGTTCCGAAAGTAGTCCACATACGGCGCCACCACCCGGCGGCGTTCCTCCGCCGCCGCGCCGGTATACCGGTATTCCACCCAGTCCACAAGTTTGGGGGCCGCCAGGGTGATAACCGCGCAGCCGCCGTACCGGGCGGCGAATTCCGGCGTATTCAGTTCGGCCACGGTCCGCTCGGTTCCCACTACGCCGATCCGCCGGCTTACGCTTCCGAGCGCCGCCGGTTTTACCGCCGGGACGGTGCCTACAAAGGGGATATCCGGAAAGGTTTCCCTGAGAACCGGCAAGGCCGACACCGACGCGGCGTTGCAGACCAGGGCGGCGAGTTTGGGGCGGAACGCCTCCCGGAGGGCGGATACCAGGGCGGTGAGGGCGGCGGTTAATTCGTCTTTACTTTTAGGCCCGTAGGGAAAATTCGCCCGGTCCGCTATATAAATCAGGAATTCGTCAGGATTGCGGTGATAAAAATGCCGGTAGTAGGGAAGCCCTCCCATGCCGGAATCGAGAAACAAAATAGGCCGTGTGTCCATCTTCTTAAATAAATCCTCTCAACATAAATCATCACGGCTGTTCCAAAACTTGAGTTTTGGAACAACCTCCATCAATACCATTTAACGTGAGTTCGGCAGAAAGAAAACTCATGTTCACTACCGCCACTACGGAGGTGCGGCAAATTGCCGGGCGAAGCAATCCCGTGAAGCACCCGTTCGTCCGAATTGCGCCGCATTGCGGCCCGCTTCGCTCCCGCTGACACGGACCGCATTGCGGCGTGACGTAAGGCCATACGCATGATCCTTCGCGGCATCCAGGCCGGATGACAGGCGCGCTTGGTTCCCGTCAAACTCACGTTATTTAGAATAGAACGACCGGGACTCCGAATACCGGCCGCTCCCCTTCCCGTCTGCGGCGGTGAGGGAACGGGTTCACTGAAACAAATCCTCAAAGGCCGACCGGGCGGAAGCCGCCGCGTCCCGGGCCTTTTGTTCCCCGGAAACGGCGGAGCGGAACTTTGGGTCCAGGGAAAACCAATCGCAGAAATTCCCCCGCTCCTTATCCCCCACCGGTTCGGCGTGGGATTCCCCGCAATCTCCCCGGTAGCCGGGAAGATAAAACCGGCAGTTCCGGCATGAACGAAGATCCTTTCCGCACTGGGCGCAACGGAAGGAACGCCCCAAAGGTTCGCTTTCAGTAATAGGAGACCCGCAAAACCAGCACATACCATTATCATACTCCGTCAGCCGGGATTTGCAAAGGACGAAAAATACTCAGGCAGCGGGGCCAGCACATCAAGGGGATACCCCAGGGCTTCGGCGCGTATGATAAGCCGGAAAGAGTGAAGGAGGAGCCGCCTGAGCCCGCCGGTCCTTCGCAATTCCTTATTCAGCGTAAAATCCCCGTATTTGTCGTCCCCCAAAACGGGATGCCCAATAAGCGCCAGGTGCCGGCGTATTTGATGCATACGGCCCGTCCCCAGTTCCAGTTCCAGGAGGGAAAACCCCGCTTTGACGGACACGACCCGGTAGCCGGTCTCCGCGTATTTACCCTTTCCCCGTATCTCCAGTTCCGTCTTGATACGCCCTGCTTCAGGCTCCGGCCGTCCGGCGCAGACGGCGAGGTATTGCTTCCGGACCAGCCGGCGGCCCTCCCCGGCAAAGAGGGCGGAAAAACGGGCCGCCGCGGCGGCGGTCTTGGCCGCGAGGATAAGCCCTGAGGTATCCTTGTCCAGCCGGTGAACCAGGAGGGGCCGGGGCGACCATTCATCTGAAAGCAGGAAGTCAAGGGAAACCCCCACCCCTTTCCCGCCCTGGACCGCCAGGCCGGCGGGCTTATTCAGAACCAGACAGTCATCGTTTTCAAACAGGACGGCGACGCGCTTCACCCTGACAATCCCCCATAACAAACTTCGGCGAAATATATTCATCCGCCCATACTACGCTCTATAAATACCCGATACTATAATAATATGAAACCTACTTTGAATTCCCGGTTTCACGGGCCGTGTAACCCGCCGCAGCCTCCCATTCCCTACGGCTCTGCCGGGCGGGGCGGAATTCTGCTTCTATTTTTTTTCTTCCAGCTTTTTATCTCTCAACCGGCCCTCCAGGGAGAACCCTTGGCGTCCCCTACCTGGGGGTTCAGCATAGACCTGCCGGAAAGCTATGTGTACTCAGACGGCGACGGGCGGAACCGGTTTTCCTTTACC
>JAIRSS010000200.1 GCA_031255315.1 Spirochaetaceae bacterium | reverse complement strand
ACATCCCCTTTAAGCCGTAGGCGACAAGGCCGCTGCCGGCAAAAAACTCGTGCATCGTCCACGGTGCGGGGGCCAGGGCAATTTTCTCCGTCCTTTGAGGCTGAGTCACGGTATCCATGCCTCTACTATAACCCCCTGTTACCATGGTTTTCAATGACCTTGTATTCAGGTCATCTTGTTCATACGGTTAACCCGTACTGAAATTCAAAAGGTCTTCGCCGGTGTTTGAAACATTATCATCAATACAAGGATTATTCACCGCCGCCTACCCTTCCGTTTTTCCGTAATCCGGCGGCGCTTCGGCGGCGGCTTGCGTGTCCGCCGTGCCGCCCGGCGCGGACCCGTTCAGCGCCGCTTCCGCCAGTGAGGCGGCGAGGCCGGGCCTTCTTCGGGACGGGATCCTGCCCGCGGCGGTTTTCCGCCCTTCGGCCGAAAGCCTGGCGGCGGCGCGCGCGGCTTTGGCCGCCGCGAGGCTGAGACCGCAGGCGGCGGCAATGTTCCCGGCGTCCGCGTCGGCGATTGCTTCCAGGCTGCCGAAAGCCTTGAGAAGGGCCGCCGCCCGCGCCGGACCGATGCCTTCCACCGATTCCAGGATACCGAAACGCAGATCCCCGGAACGAAGCTTTTGGTTAAGGCTTGTAGCAAAACGATGGGTTTCGTCCCGCAGATGCTGGAGTACCTTGAGGGCCTCGGAACGCCGGGAAAGCCGGATCGGTTCCTGTCTGCCGGGAAGCCACAGTTCTTCTTCCCGTTTCGCCAGACCCGCCACATCGCAGCGGATTCCCAGCGCGTCCAGTACGCCTTTGGCGGCGCTTACCTGTCCCGCGCCGCCGTCGACCAGAATCAGATCGGGCGGCTCTTTCCCTTCCCGGAGCAGCCGGGAATAACGCCGTTCTACCGCCTCGCGCATCGAGGCAAAGTCGTCGACGATTCCCACAACGCTGCGCAGTTTGAAACGACGGTAGTTCTTGCGGTCGGGAATTCCGTTTTTAAAACTGATAAGAGAGGCGACGGGATGTTTGCCGTCAAGCTGCGCGATGTCGAAACCCTCGATGGTTTCGGGCCTGTCGCGAAGTTCAAGTACGGCGGCAAGTTCGTCCAGGGCGGGACCGGCGCCCCGTTCCCGAAGCCTCCGCCTGAGATCCTCTTCGGCGTTTTGCCGTACCATCGCGATAATCGCGGCGTGGTGTTTTGCCGCCAATTCCGCCGCCGCGCCGGTTTCGCCGCCGGAAATCCCCACCGCGCAAAAAACAAGCTCCGGCTCGACGTTCAGTTGTTCCCGGAACCAGCGCCTGATCCGGGAAAGGCCGTCCGGGCCGGTTTTCGCCGCCGCGCCGGCCTTCACAGACAAGCCGCTTTTCGCGGGCAAGCCGGCTTCCACAGACGAACCGGCTTCCACCGTTTTTCCCGCCGGCCGGTAGATAAAAATCCGGGGGGGAGGAAGGCGGCTTTCGTTATAGTAACTGGCTATAAAGATTTCCAGCGATTCTTCCTCATCCGAAGCCGAACGGGTGGGATAGAGTTCCCGGCCGGTAAGCTTTCCGCCCCGCATCGAAAAAACCGACCAGGTCGCCAGCACACCTTCCGCGGCCCAGGCGATATAATCCCTGCCCTGGGGATCGAAGTCTACGACCACGCTGGCCGCGGAAAGCGTTTCTATCGCCTTCACCGCGTCGCGAAGGGCCGCCGCCCGTTCATAGCAAAGAGCCCTGGCCTCACGGTTCATTTCGCCTGAAAGATCGGCGATAAGTTCCGCGCTTTCCCCGGAAAGAAGCTTCCGCACCCGCTCCACCTGAAGACCGTAACCGGCTTCGTCGATTTTCCCGCAGCAGGGCGCGGCGCAGCGGCCGATATGGTAGTACAGACAGGGGCTGGAACGTTTTCGAAGCCGCCGGCATTTTCGCAGGGGAAAGGTCTTGTCGATAATGTCCAGCGTGTCGTCCACGGCGCTTATATTGGCAAAAGGCCCGAAATACTCCGATCCGTCTTCCACGATATGACGGGTACGGAACACGCGGGAAAAAGGCCCCGAAGTCAGGCGGATTACCGGATAGGTTTTGCCGTCTGTAAGCTTTATGTTGTATTTCGGGCTGTGCTGCTTTATCAGCGTATTTTCCAGAAGCAGGGCCTCGTACTCTCCGGCGGTAATAATCGTCTCGATAAAAACGGCATGACGCATAAGAATCGCCGTTTTTATGTCCTTTTCCCCGGAAAAATACGAAGAAAGCCGGTTTCGCAGTACCCTGGCCTTGCCGACGTAGATAATTTTGCCTTCGGCGTCCTTCATTATATAAACACCGGCTTCACAGGGCGCTTCCCGAGCCTGGTCTTTCAGGCTTCGGCGGCTTGTTCCGGCGGCTTGTTCGTTTTCAAAAATTATTTGATCCATTCCCTAAATAATCCGATAGTAAAGTAACGATATGAAAAGGGGTATCATCGCTCGTTTCTGTGTAAAACAGCGCGTTAAAGCCTTCATTACGCTATTATTGTATAGTTTGCTCCGGGTTTCCAGTCTCCAGGCCCTGGAAGAGAAAGTTTTTGTTATCGGTGCGTCTTCCGGCTGGAACACGGTCGAAAACAGGGTACAGCTGAGCGAGATACCGGCGCTGCGTCCGTTTCCCGTATTGGCCCTTTCGTCGGCATGGACAGAGGATGCGGGAAACGCCGCGGATGAAGACCGGCGGGATATACTTGCGCTGTACGAAGCGTACCGGAATTTTCCCGCCGCCGAAAACGCCGTGGATCTTTCGCTTTCTTTTGATCAGCCCGGCCCTTCCGCCTACCGGGACGCCCGGGGCCGTTACCGGGTCGAAGCGTCTCCGGCGCTTCAGCGTGTGGACGGACGCTGGGCGCGTTACGGCGCCGGCGCGGCCATGTTCGCGGGAACCAGGGAAGAAGGCGTCCCGCTGCGGCTGATCCCGGAAACGGGGATTTTTTCCCCCGGACGCGGCATGAGGGATTTCAGTATCGAATTCTGGCTTTATCCCAATAACCTGGAAAACGGCGAACAGATACTGGCCTGGACGGCGGTTCCGCCGAAAAAAAACGAAAGCCTTCAGCGGATATTCTGCGAGGCCGTCCGCAGCAGGATCCGCTGGACATTTCTGAATTTTTTTGCCGCTCCCGGCAGTCCGGATCAAAGCCCGGCGCTTTCAATCAGCCTTGAAACGCGGAAAAACCTCGTTCCCAGAACCTGGAGCCATCACCTTGTCCGCTACGACGCATCTACGGGCCTTCTCGAATACCTTGTAAACGGCGAAGCGGAAAACGCCGCCTATACCACCCTGTCGGGACGGGAGGGCGGCAGTGTGTATACCCCGTACCCGGGCAGGGACGGTTTTTTTGTTCTCGGCGGACGGTATTCGGGACTTATCGACGAATTCAGGATATACCGCGAGGCCATCGGCGCGCCCGGACGCGGTGTCCTGAACGCGGCGGGCCGGACTTCCCCGGAACTGCCGGATTTGGCGAAATTTCCCAAAAGCGGCGGCCGCTTCGAAACCCGCAGCATCGATCTCGGCGAGCCGGGAAGCACGGTACTCCGGATCGAGGCTTCCGGCGGCCGCTATACGGCCGGTTCGGCGGGCCGCCGGCCCGTTCGGAATATGTACGAAGGAAAAGGTGATTTTCGCTTTCCCGACGATTCGGCGGTTCAGTTTTTTCTCCGGGCCGGCGAGGAACCGTACCGGTTAAACCGCGTCCCCTGGACTCCGGTAAGGCCGGGAACGGAACTGTCAGGCGAAATCAGGGGCCGTTATGTACAGCTTGCCGCGGCCTTCTATCCCAGCGGAAACCGCGAAACCGGGCCGTATCTTGAAGAAGTAAAGATCGTATATGAAAGCAACGAAGCGCCGTATCCTCCGTCCCTTGTTACCGCGCGGGCGCTTGACGGCGCGGTGGAACTGAACTGGAGACCCAGCCCCGATTCCGACACGACCGGATACCTGGTATACTACGGTACTTCCGCCGGTGTATATTATGGGGAAGACGCCGTACAGGGAGCGTCTCCGATTGACGCGGGAAAGCGAACCAGTCTGCGTCTGGAAGGCCTGAAAAACGGCGTCCTCTATTTTTTTGCCATAGCGGCTTATGACGGGAACGCCGGCCTTCACGCGGGCCAATTCTCAAAAGAGGTTACCGCCCGGCCTTTAAGGACAAGTGAATGAGCCCGGAAAGCAAAACGGCGGGTGTTAGAGACATACTGGATCGCGCCAGAGGTTCTTCCAGGGTGGGAGATCATCAGGAAGCCGAACGTCTCCTCAAGCAGTACATCGCCAAGGCTCCCGGCGACAGATTAAGTCATCTGCTTTTGGGCGCGACTCTTACAAAGCAGGGAAAACTCGACGAAGCCGCCGGCGAATTTTCCGCTCTTCTGGCGCAGAACCCCCGCGACGTGGAAGCCCTGAACAACCTGGCGGTGATCCACCGCCGTCAGGACAAACTACAGGACGCCCTGGGCGTTCTAATGGAAGCCATCGACATCGATCCTACCCGGGCGGAATTTCACTATAACATCGGAAATATCCACAAACAGCTTGGAAATCTTCAGGCGGCGTCGATGGCCTACGCAAAGGTAATAGAGCTGGATCCCCACTATGTTCACGCCTACAACAATCTGGGTACGATTTATGAACAGCTTAAAGAGTACGATAAAGCCTACAACGTATTCAGGAAAGGCCTGGCCCTCGACCGCAACAACCCCACGCTGCACTTTAACTACGGAGTAGCCCTGGACGCCAACGGCCGTTTTGAAGACGCCGCCGGCGAATACACCGCCGCTCTGAGAAGCAAGCCCGGATGGTTTCAGGCGATGAACAACCTGGGCATTATTTACTTTAAGCAGGGCCATCACGCGAAGGCCATGGCGACTTTTAACAAAATACTCCATACGGATCCGCTGAACGCGGAGGCTCACAACAATATCGGCGTGGTACAGGCTCACCAGGGCAAATCGAAAGAAGCGGTGCTGAATTACCGCAGGGCAATTGAGATTGATCCCAAATACACAAAGGCCGTGGTAAACCTTGAACGGGTGCTGGAAGATTCCGGCGATTTTGCCGACGCGATGCTGGAACTGGAAAAACTTATCAAGCTGGTTCCCAACAGTCCCGACATACGATGCAGACTCGGCGCCCTGTACCTTAAAATGGATCGCTACCCGGAAGCCATGGAACAGGCGAAGTCCGCCCTGGAATGGGAACCGGAAAATATCCAGGCGCTGCGTATTTTGGGAAGCACCCAGCGAATGCTTGGCGACGACGCCGAAGCGCAGAAAAGTTTTGAAAAGATACTCGCCCTGGAACCGGGAAATTACGCGTTCCACCTTGATTTGGCGGATATACATTTCAAAAGAAAAGAATACAAAAAAGCCGAAGCGCGGATCGCGGCCTATCTCGCGAAACGGCCCAACGACAGGGCGGCCAAACTTCTTCTTGGAAGGCTCTACAGTGAGATGGGTAACCGCACCCACGCCATACAGGTCTTTGAAGAGCTCGTCAAGGCGGATCCCAACGACACCGAAGCCATGACCGCGATTGCGGAACTGCACAAGGATGCCGGAGAAGTGGAAAAAGCCCTTCGTACCGCGGACAAGCTCATTAACCTTCAGGGCAAGCGGGCCACGCCGGACGATCTTTCCGATCTGAACAGTTCCCTTGAATTTTACGAAAACGCCGTCAAAGCCTATTCCCCCGACGTAAAACAGATGTGGAACAAGAATCTCAAACTGCTTACCGATTCCGCCGAAGAAAGCCAGGACGAGACGGATATGTCCCTTTTTATGGGCGCTGTGGAACAAGCGCCTCTGGTAGACGAAGAAACGGAAGCGCTTTTTATAGAAGATCCCGAAGCCGAACCGGAAGAAGAAGACCTTTTCCTTGACGACGCCATACCCCTTATGGAAGAAGAATCTTCCCCGGATATGTCTTTGGATAACCTTGCCGACCCCGCCCCGGCCGCGCCGGGGAACCCGCCGGAAGAGACGCCGGCCGCTTCCCCGCCTCGACAGGAAAGCGCGTACCCTGATGATATGCCGCTGCCTGAATATCCGCCGCCCCAGGACTACCCGCCGCCACGGCCGGAACAACCACCGCCCCAGGGCTACCCGCCGCCACAGCCGGAACAACCACCGCCCCAGGGCTACCCGCCGCCACAGCCGGAACAACCGCCGCCCCGGGACTATCCGCAGCAGCCGGAACAGGCTCGGCCGCAACAGGCGGAACAGCCGCAGCCGGAATATCCCAGGTATCCGAATTATCCCGAAATGCCCCAATACCCGGATTATCCGAAAAATCCGCCGCAAACGGCGCCGTCGGCTCCGGAAGACAAACCCGAATCGCTGCCCATTGACGAAACGGACGACGATGTATCCATGATCGACGAAGGCGAAGAAGTCCCCGAAGATTGGGAAGACGACGTTTCGGACGAAGAGCTTCCGGGTGACGAGCCGGTCGAACCTGTGCCCGAAGAAACCGGGGAATTTCCCGTGGAAGAGCCGCTTCCGGCCGAAGAAGAACCGGTGGAGGAGCCTTTGTTCGAGGAAGAACCGGAAGAACCTTTGTCCGCCGGAGAAGAACCCGTTTCGGAAGAACAGGCCGCGGGGCCAGAGCTTTCGGAACCGGCGTCCGTAGCGGCGAAACCGGAAAACGAAAAACCGGAAGAAAAAACCACCAAAGACAAAATAGCCGGTCTTATGGACTATCTTAAAAATCTTACCACTTCGCTTCCCGAAAACAAACGGGAAAACTTTATGAAAAGCGACGCCCGGCTTTCCATGGAATATGTGATTAATACCCTTAAGGGCAAAAAAGGCCTGCTTAAGGAAATAAAGGAAAAAATTCCGGAAGCGCGCTCTCCCCGGCCTTCCGTCCGGGAAAAGCCGGATGAACATAAGGTCGCCGGGACCCTTTCGTATCTTGGAAATTTAACCGGCGCTCTTCCGGACAAGGATCTGTTTTCGATCCTGAAACAGAAAGTTCAAAAGATCATGTCCCGCATAAAAGCGGTGACGGATAAAAAGAGGAAATAATGGCTGCCGAACTAAGCGGAAAGATCGACGAATATATCAGGAATATGCCCAGCCTTTCCACTACGGTTTCCAAAGTGCTCGAGGTGTGCAACAACCCCCAGACAAGTCCCGCCGATCTGAACCACGTCATTTCGCTGGATCCGGTATTGGTGGGCCGGGTGCTTAAGCTTATCAATTCGGCGTATTACGGATTGGGCCAGCAGGTAACCAGCCTGGTTCGGGCGATCATCATGCTGGGGATCAACACGGTGAAAAACCTGGCCCTTTCGTCCGCCGTCCTGGGGAACCTTTCTTCCGGCAAATCCGGCGGCGGTCTTAATATGGAGGGCTTCTGGCGTCATTCCCTGTGCGTCGGAGTCGCGGCAAAGATTATCGCCAAAAAACGAAACGTCGATCCCAAACAGACCGAAGAATACTTTACCGCCGGACTTCTGCATGACATAGGAAAAATACCCCTGAGCGCGGTGCTGACCACCGCTTATATGCTTGCCGTGGGCGAATCGGACCGGGATAAAATGGCCCTGGTCAGGGCGGAAGACAGAAAACTCGGAATCAACCACTGTGAGGCCGGGGCGAAGATCGTAAAGGCCTGGAAACTGGAAGGCGCCGTTGGGGACGCGATAATATACCATCACAGTCATATTGACTATGACGGAGAACACAAAGAGGTACTGAACAGCGTGATTCTGGCAAACCGTTTCGCGTCCGCGATGGAGATAGGTTTTTCAGGCGACCGGTATCCCGAAAAACCCGGCCCGTCGGTCTGGGAATTTCTGGGAATTGACGATACCATTTTTGACGAAATTGAACCTGTGGTAAACGGCGAAATTGAGAAAGCCCAGGTCTTTTTAAAGCTGTAATACTATGTTAAGCGTAACTATTTGGGGCGACAGGGGCTCGATTCCCTGTCCGGGAAAAGACACCGTTGTTTACGGAGGCAACACTTCGTGCCTGGAAATCCGGGCGGATGAAAAACTCGTTATCATCGACTTTGGCACGGGGATCAAGCCGTTTGGCGACTGGCTGATGGCCAACGATTTCAAAAAAGGCCCGATAAACGCCGACATTTTCATCACCCATACCCACTGGGATCATATCATGGGTTTTCCGATGTTCGCGCCTCTTTTTATACCTACTTCGCAGCTTCGTATCCGCGGGCCTGTATCCTACGAGGACGAAACCCTGGAACAGATTATCGGCGCCCAGCTTACCTACCGTTACTGGCCGGTCAGGCTGAACGAACTTTCCGCCCATATTGAATACGCCCAAATAAAGGAAACCTCCCTGGATTTGGGAGACGGCCTGTGGGTTACCACAAAGTACCTTAATCATCCCATACTGTGTCTTGGATACCGTTTTGAGTACAGGGGTAAATCCATCATAACCGCCTATGACAATGAGCCTTTCCGCAATCTTTTCCCCACCGATCCGGAAGATCCAAGTTACGATGAGGAAGCCGCCAGGGAAGGAGAGGAGGCCGCGGCGGAAGAAAACGAAAAGGTACTCCGTTTTTTCCAGAGCGCCGATGTACTTATCCACGACAGCCAGTACACCGCCGCGGAATACCGGAGTCATATCGGCTGGGGCCATTCCTCGTTTGAATACGCGATAAACGCCGCCCACAAGGCGGATGTTAAAAAGCTGCTCCTTTTTCATCACGATCCCAACCGCAGCGACGCGCAGCTTGCCGATCTGGAACAGGGTTACCAAAAACGGATCGCGGCGAAAACCTCGATGGAGGTTATGGTGGCCCGTGAGGGTCTGCGGGTGGAAGCCTAGCAGTTTGCCGCGCTTTTGGTTTTTTTCGTCATTTCATGTGGATGGAACGCCGTGAGTATCGAAATGGAATTAAAGGCCCGCGCGGAAAAACAGGATTGCAAAAAACGCCTGGAAACGATTGCCGGAGAAGGCGCGGCGTTTGTCAAAACCGACTCATACTGGTTTCCCGCCGGTGAATTTTCCGGCCGGTCCGATAAAGGGCTTGTCCGCGGCGGCGGGCCCCAGGATAACGTTTGGTTCCAGGATAGCGCCTGGCTTTTCCGTTCCGGCCTGCGGGTACGGCGCGAAAAAAAGGCCGGAAAAGAAACGGTCCTTGTAACCTGGAAAAGAAAAGAAAAGCGGAACGGCATGGAAATAAACGACGAACGGGAATGCCGCGTTTCAGACGGAACGCTTTTTGAGGAACTTCTTTACGCGCTGGGACTGCGGAAAAAAATAGCGAAACGTAAAGAAGGCTGGGCCTGGAACATCAGCGGAGTTACCGCCGAACTCGCGGAGGTTTCGGGCTTTGTTATTCGGGACGAAGAAGCGAAAACCCCGGATGCCCCCAAAGGCGGAATCTCCGATCCCCCAGAAAAGAGAAGCCCCGAAACTCTGGGTTGGTTTCTGGAACTGGAGATTCTTGACGGTGACGGCGAGACCGCGGCCCGGCGGCGTCTTTTGGACACGCTGGAAAAGGCCGGCCTCGGTGAGGCAAACATAGAAAACCGCTACTATTCGGAACTGTTGGCGGCCCCTCGTGCCGGCCGCGAATCATCCCGCCGGGCCTGAAAATGCTCTTTTTCAGATTGCCCCGAAGCAAAGCTGTAGCGCCGGAATCATTTATGCGCTATGATATATCAGCCAGTTCCAAAACTTCAGTTTTTGGAACTGGCTGATACAAAAGGCGTCGTACCGGTAACAGAAGTATGGAAAAATACCGCCGTCCAAGCTGGGACGAATATTTTATGGAAGTCTGCGAGGCAATTTCAAAACGGGCCACCTGTGACCGGGGGCGTTCCGGCTGTGTTATCGCCAAAAGCAACCAGATCCTCGTTACCGGTTATGTGGGAGCGCCGGCGGGACTTCCGCACTGCGACGAAGCCGGACATCAGCTTAAACAGATGGTTCACGAAGACGGCAGTACTACCACGCACTGCGTCAGGACGGTACACGCCGAGCAAAACGCAATCTGTCAGGCCGCCAAACGGGGTATCGCGATTGAAGGAGCAACCCTCTATTGCCGCATGACTCCATGCAGAACCTGCGCAATGCTGATCATCAACTGCGGTATCGTCAGGGTTGTCTGCCAGCGCCGTTACCATGACGGGACCGATTCGGAGGCGATGTTTTCCACGGCGGGAATCAAGCTGGAATACGTGCATGATGAAATACAGAAATACGAACAGCAATGATCCGCGTAGCTGTTTGCCGTATTGCGGGCCGGCGGCCGCCTTTTGACCCGCGGCGGGGTACGGGGCCCGTTTTTGTGAAGGCGAGCGTTATTTTGGGAAAAAAAGCGATTTTTTTCTTGAAGCGCTTGACACGATTGGTTATATTGGGATACAGTAAACCTCACCGCCGTTTAGGGCGGCGCGGGAACGCGGCGAAAACCGTGTTTTTGGCCCGCGACGGCCTGTAGTTGCGCTAAACAACGCGGTTCAAAAACACCGGTTTTTGGAACCGCTTGACGATACTTGTTGGATTTGTCGGGAAAGTACTTGACAAAACACGATACAACGTAGTAGGGTCTTCAAACGCGCCCAAAAAAGCGTTAAAAACGCGGCCGGGCGTTTAAGGGTGATTTTTCGCCGTTTTCGCGAGGAAACGGAAAAAATAAGTAATGGGACATGCCGAAACAAGCGGAATGTCCCCGGATCTTTGGCAAACAGCTTTTCCGTAACCGGGGAAGCGTTAGGGAAGGGGGAGCCGCGGGCCCTGTGGGGCGCGCGGAAGGGAAAGCAGGCAATTCCGTAACGGGATTGCCAAGCAGCCGGCGGGTCGGGGGCGAAAGTCCGCGGTCCGCCAAAGCAAGCGTATCGAAACGCGGCGAAAGCCGCGACCGGACGGGGCAAACGCTCCGTCCGAAGGATCCGTGTCCGCGCCCGTCGCGGGCACGCGGCAGGGGACTGCCGGCTACAATGGTATTCAGTCTGTCTTCGGACAGATTGGAGAATATATCATGGAGAGTTTGATCCTGGCTCAGAACGAACGCTGGCGGCGCGTCTTAAGCATGCAAGTCGAGCGGTATAGAGGGGCGTGCTCCTCTAGAGAGCGGCGGACTGGTGAGTAACGCGTGGGTGACCTACCTTAAGGATGGGGATAGCCGTTAGAAATAGCGGGTAATACCGGATGTGGTTATCCTGCTGTGGCGGGATAACGAAAGGGGCTTTGGCCCCGCCTTGAGATGGGCCCGCGTTCCATTAGGTAGTTGGTGGGGTAAAGGCCTACCAAGCCGATGATGGGTAGCCGGCCTGAGAGGGTGAACGGCCACACTGGGACTGAGATACGGCCCAGACTCCTACGGGAGGCAGCAGCTAAGAATATTCCGCAATGGGCGGAAGCCTGACGGAGCGACGCCGCGTGGATGAGGAAGGCCGAAAGGTTGTAAAATCCTTTTGCTGTTGAAGAATAAGGCGGGGAGGGAATGCCCTGCTGATGACGTTAGGCAGCGAATAAGCCCCGGCTAATTACGTGCCAGCAGCCGCGGTAACACGTAAGGGGCGAGCGTTGTTCGGAATTATTGGGCGTAAAGGGCGCGTAGGCGGTTGGACAAGCCCGGCGTGAAATGTATCGGCTTAACCGGTAGATGGCGCTGGGAACTGTGTAACTAGAGTCATGGAGGGGCAGTTGGAATTCCGCGTGTAGGGGTGAAATCTGTAGATATGCGGAAGAACACCGGCGGCGAAGGCGAACTGCTAGCCAATGACTGACGCTGAGGCGCGAAAGTGCGGGGAGCAAACAGGATTAGATACCCTGGTAGTCCGCACTATAAACGATGTGCACTAGGTGTTGGGCCGAGCGGTTCAGTGCCGAAGCGAACGTG
>JAIRSS010000197.1 GCA_031255315.1 Spirochaetaceae bacterium | reverse complement strand
ATCCATCAGCTTGCGGAAAAGGGTATCTCCTGCATTGTCATTTCCTCCGAGATGGAAGAATTGATAGGGCTGTGCAGTCGGGTCTATGTGATGAAAGAAGGGGCAATTACCGGATGCCTTGAAGGAAACCATATCAACGAGGAAGAAATTATGTTTCACGCGACGGGTATTAGCGGCGCGGCTGGTGGGGCCGCAGATTCCGGGAGTAAGTTATGAGTGATCAGCAAGCGGTTAAATCGGGCAGGGCTGCCGCCCTTATCAGGGAATACGCCTCCCGTTTCAAGTGGAGCGATCATTCCACAGGGCTGGCGTTTATTCTGCTCTTTGTCTTTTCCACCATTGTCGGTTGGCCTGCTTTTCTCAGTGTCGGGAATTTGTTGAATATCGTTAAACAGGCTTCCTACACGGGGATAATTGGTCTGGGAATGACTCTGATCATCATTTCCGGAGGCATAGAACTATCGGTAGGTTCCATGATGGCCTTTGTCGGAGGCATCGGTATCTATTTCCTCAATCTGTTTCCCGGGGATTCGTTTCCTGCGGTTGTCCTGACGATCCTGTTCGTCCTGCTTTTCGGCGCTGTCTGCGGTTTTGTAAACGGCTTTATGGTGACCAGGGGGAGGATAGCCCCCTTTATTGCAACGCTGGGTACTATGGCAATTTTCCGCTCCCTGATCCAGTATTTTTCCGGAGCGGCAAATATTCTCTCCAGGAATACTGTCTATTCCCGTTTCGGCCCTGCTTCGGTTCTGGGCATCCCCGTGCCGGTCTGGGTTTTTGTCATTCTGACAGTGGTGTTTCATCTGCTTTTAAATAACACCCGGTTTGGCCGCTATGTCTGTGCGGTAGGGGCCAATGAACAGGTAGCCCGGTATTCGGCAATCAACATCAATCTGATAAAGCTGGTCCCCTACATAATTACCGGTTTTACTGTGGCAGTTTCGGCCCTGCTCTGGTCTTCCCGGATAAACTGCATCCATTCCTCCGGGGATGGCAGCGGTTACGAGCTTGAAGCCATTGCCGCAGTGGTAATCGGGGGGACTTCCATGTCAGGAGGCAGGGGAACTATTGTCGGAACTTTTTTGGGTGCGATTATGTTGATGATGATCAACAATATGCTCGTTTTGGGTGGCGTGTCGTCGTTTCTTCAACAGGCTGCCCGTGGTTTAGTGATCATTGCGGCTGTATTGCTGCAATATAATAACAACAACAAGTAGGAGGAAAAGATGAAAAAATCAGTACTTGTATTACTTATCGCTCTTGCGGCCTGCGGCTTTGTGTTTGCCGGCGGACAGAAGAGCAGCGGCGCACAGAGCAGTGCAGTCAAGATCGGTATCGCGGTTCCCACCGCAGACCACGGCTGGACCGGCGGTGTCGGCTGGTACGCCGATTACACGGTGGAACAGATCAAAAAAACAGCCGGCAACGCGATTGAGTTCCGGGTTGTCCATTCCGCGAATGCCACTCAGCAAGTAAGCGATGTGGAAAATCTGGCGATCTGGGGAATGAATTACCTTGTAATTCTGCCCCATGAATCCGCACCGCTGACTGCGCCGGTCAAACAGCTCCATGACAGGGGTGTAAAGTGCATTGTCGTTGATCGTGGCCTTACCGACACGTCATTTGGCTATGTGAATATTGCCGGCGACAATTCGGGCCTGGGCCGTTTTAGCGGCGAGTGGCTTGCCAAAACCATGAAAGCGGAAGGGCTTACCAACTATGTGGCAATGGGAGGGATGCCCGTAGTTATCGATACCGAAAGGATGGATGCTTTCTTTGCAGAAATGAACAGGGAGCCTTCCCTGGTGAATCTGCTTGGCGGAAACAAGTACGAATTCGCCAACTGGTCCGTCCAGGACGGCCTCAAGATCATGGAAACCTTCCTGACCCAGTACCCCAAGATTGACGCGGTATACTGTCAGGATGACGATGTGCTGACCGGGGTTATGCAGGCCATCAAAGAATCAGGCCGGCAGGACATCAAACTTGTTCTGGGCGGTGCGGGTTCCAAGGTGGTGTACAAGATGATCATTGACAATGATCCTCTGGTGCGGGCAACTGCTCTCTACCACCCCTCAATGATAGCCGACGGGATCCAATTCGCGGTAGATGTAGCGACGGGCGCCAGGGACGATTCTTTCCATAACGCCAGCCAGCCCTTCTCTGTGGTGATCCCCTCTGCGCTGATCGACAAGTCCAATGTGAATCAGTACTACAACCCCGATTCTACATTCTAGGCTGATCAGGCGGAGTAACAGAAAAGGAGCGGTGCAAGGCATTGCTCCTTTTTTATGCGGTATTGAGGCCAGCCTGTCCCCGGGCCATTGCGAATCGGGGCGCGTCCATTGGGCGCGAGGGCGGTGTGGCGGGAGCCGGTGAATGTTTGTAAAGCCTGCCAACGAAAAATGAGGCCTTCGCCTTGGGGCAACATTTTACAGGAGGCAATGCGGAGGCTTGACTGAAATATAGTTCAGTATTACAATGAAATAAATTACATCGTGCGGATGTGATTCACTAATCGACAAGAGGCATTCTATGAAAATTGTACAAACAGAGGCGGCGCCCGCCGCTATTGGTCCATATTCACAGGCGATTATTGGGGGGAACCTGATTTTTACTTCCGGGCAGATACCGCTTTCCGCGGAAACCGGGGATGTGGTTGGCGCGGCAATCACGGAGCAGACTGAGCGGGTTATCAAAAATTTGAAAGCCGTGCTTGAAGCGGCGGGGAGTTCCCTGGAGAAGGTGATAAAGACCACCTGCTTCCTCGCGGACATGGGTGATTTTGCCGCGTTCAACGAAGTGTATGCAAGGCATTTTACGGGAAAGCCCGCCCGGTCAACCGTGGCGGTAAAACAACTCCCCCGGAATGTGCTGGTGGAGATCGAAGCTGTCGCAGAACTGGCGTAGTCCAGGCGTTTTTATACTATATAGAGGGAGCATACGATGATCGATTTTAAAGCTATTAAAAAAGCGGCGGAAGGGTACGAAAAGGACATGACGGCGTTCCTTCGGGACCTGGTGCGGCTTCCCGGCGAGAGCTGCGGGGAAAAAGAAACCGCGGCCCGTATTGTCGAGGAAATGAAAAAAGTAGGGTTTGACGAGGCGGGCATAGACAAGATGGGTAACGTCATCGGCTATATGGGAAACGGGAAAACCCTCATCGCCTTTGACGGGCATATTGACACCGTCGGCATCGGGAACCGGGCCAACTGGAATTTTGATCCCTACGAAGGTTACGAGAACGAAACTGAAATAGGCGGACGGGGAACGTCGGATCAGCTGGGCGGTCCTGTCGCGGCGGTCTACGGAGCGAAGATCATGAAGGATCTGGGCCTCCTCAACGACAAGTACCGGGTCATGGTTGCCGGGACGGTGCAGGAAGAAGACTGCGACGGCCTGTGCTGGGAGTATATCATCAAGGAAGAGGGAATTAAGCCTGAATTTGTGGTGATCACCGAACCTACCAACGGCAATGTCTACCGGGGCCACCGGGGGCGCATGGAGATCCGGGTGGAAGTGCAGGGGATTTCCTGCCACGGTTCCGCTCCGGAACGGGGGGATAACGCCATCTACAAAATGGGCGAGATCTTAGGCGAGGTAAAAGAACTCAACAACCGGCTTAAAGACGATCCCTTCCTGGGCAAAGGAACCTTGGCGGTTTCCCAAATTTACTTTAGTTCCCCCTCCCGTTGCGCGGTGGCTGATATGTGCGCCATATCCATAGACCGGCGCCTTACCTGGGGGGAAACCCACCAGAGCGCCCTGGAAGAGATTCGCGCCCTGTCTGCGGTAAAGAAATATGGCGCTGTAGTATCCATGTATAAATACGACCGGGCCAGTTATACCGGCGTGGTTTATCCCATAGACTGCTACTTCCCCACCTGGGTCATCCCCGAAGACGCTCCGCCCGCTGTGGCTATGGTGAAAGCCTTTGAGGGTATGTACGGCAAGCCCAAAGTTGACAAATGGACCTTCTCTACCAACGGCGTGTCCGTCATGGGCAGGAACAATATTCCCTGTATAGGGTTAGGGCCGGGCAAGGAAGAGGAAGCCCACGCGCCGAATGAGAAAACCTGGAAGGCGGACCTGGTACGCTGCGCTGCGGTCTACGCCGCCCTGCCTTCGGTTTATACGGAAGACAAGTAAACCGGAACCAGGCGGCGGCGCGGATTGAACGGCCAAAACCTGGAACGGTAAGTTATTTTAATTTTCAAGGAGAAGAGAATGGCGTATATCAACCAGTATACTTCACGGCTGGATGCTTTGAATTTCAAGGACATGTATGGCGGGGATTTTTTTCTGACCTGGGAAAAAACCATTGATGAGATTTTGGCTGCGTTTACCGTTGCGGACGCCCTCCGGTGGCTGCGGGAAAACAACATCTCTACCCGGATCTTTGATTCCGGGCTTGGGATATCCTTGTTCCGGGACAATTCAACCCGGACCCGGTTCAGCTTTGGTTCCGCCTGTAACCTCCTGGGCCTGGAAGTCCAGGACCTTGACGAGGGCAAGTCTCAGATAGCCCACGGCGAAACGGTGCGGGAAACCGCGAACATGATTTCCTTCATGGCCGACGTCATCGGCATTCGGGATGACATGTACATCGGTAAGGGCAACACCTACATGCGGGAAGTCGCCAAGGCGGTGCGGGAAGGCTTCACGGATGGGAACCTGGAACAGTGTCCTACCCTGGTAAACCTTCAGTGCGACATCGATCATCCCACGCAGACCATGGCGGACATGAATCACATCATTCACTACTTTGGGGGCATAGACAAGCTCAAGGGCAAGAAGGTGGCTATGACCTGGGCCTATTCGCCTTCCTATGGGAAACCTCTCTCGGTTCCCCAGGGGGTTATCGGTCTGATGACCCGGTTCGGCATGGAGGTCTCCCTGGCGCATCCAAAGGGTTACGAGATAATGCCGGGTGTGGAAGAAGTGGCCGCGAGAAACGCCGCTCAGAGCGGCGGCAAATTCTCCAAGTCCAATTCCATGGAAGAAGCCTTCAAAGACGCGGACATTGTGTATCCCAAGAGCTGGGCGCCTTTCGCCGCCATGGAGAAGCGGACCGATCTCTACGGGAAGGGCGATCTTGAGGGCATCAAGGCCCTGGAAAAGGAACTCCTTGCCCAGAACGCGAAGTTTAAGAATTGGGAATGCACGGAAGAGATGATGAAGTCAACCAAGAACGGCGCCGCCCTGTATCTTCACTGTCTTCCCGCCGATATTTCCGGGGTAAGCTGTAAGGAAGGCGAAGTGGCCGCGTCGGTGTTTGATCGCTACCGGGTTCCCCTCTACAAACAGGCCAGCCACAAACCCTACGCCATTGCCGCCATGATCTTCCTTTCCAAGATCAAGTGCCCCCAGGAAACCCTGGCGAACCTGGCCGCCCGGAATTTACCCCGGGTGTTCCGCTAGGCCGGCGTCATGAAGAAGCGTATCGTGATAGCCCTGGGCGGAAACGCCCTGGGTAACACGTTAAAAGAACAGATGGCCGCCGCCCAGATAACGGCTCGGGCCATTGTGGATTTGGTTGAGGCGGGCCATGAGATTGCGGTAGTACACGGCAATGGCCCCCAAGTGGGTATGATAGAGACCGCCTTTGAAACCGCCGCCAAAGCGGACCGGCATTTCCCGGTGTTGCCCATGTCGGTCTGTGTTGCTCTGAGCCAGGGATACATCGGCTATGATTTGCAGAACACCCTACAAAAAGAACTGGACGCCCGGAAAATAGACAAACAGGTGGCTACGATCATCACCCAGGTTGAAGTTGATCCCCTGGATGCGGCGTTTGAAAATCCCACCAAGCCCATAGGCGGGTTCATGACCGAAGAAGAGGCCCAAATACTGAAGGCTAAAGGGGTGACGGTTATGGAAGACGCGGGCCGGGGTTGGCGGCAGGTGGTGGCTTCTCCCAAGCCGGTGAAGATAGTGGAGGCTGGAACCGTTGCGGCCTTGCTGTCGGCGGGGCAGATCCCCATTGCCGGCGGCGGCGGCGGCATCCCGGTCGCTCCGGTAGACGGCCAATACCGGGGCATGGGGGCGGTGATAGACAAAGATTTTACCGCGGCCAAACTTGCCGAAAGTATTGGCGCGGATATGCTCATCATTCTGACTGCGGTAGAAAAGGTTGCGGTCAACTTTGGAAAACCGGATCAGAAGTGGCTTGACACCCTTACGGTCGCGGAAGCGGAGCGCTATATTGGGGAGAACCAGTTCGCAAAGGGTTCTATGCTTCCCAAGGTGCAGGCCGCGATCAGTTTTGTTCAATCGGCATCCGGAGAGGCCGGCGCGTTGATTACTTTGCTTGCCAAAGCGCGCGACGGTATTGAAGGCAGGACCGGCACCAGAATCATCAGAAACTAGCTAGAACGTGAGGCGCAATAAGAAGATAAAAAAGGCGGCGTGAGCCGGCTTTCCGCCGGGCTTTTTGCCTGGCGGAAAACTGGGGCGGAAAACTCAAGAATTTATGTTAGAGAGAGGAAATTTATGAGTGAGATAATGAGGCCCATTCCCTTTCCGGATTTGATAGATCGGTTCAGGGGGGAATATAAAAATCACGGTTCAGTTTTCGGTGTTAGAAAAGAAAAATTTTATCATCCCGCCGGAGAGCGCGGCAGTACGTCGCTCTTCGGCTCCCACATCAGTTCTCCTATCGGTCCGGCGGCGGGTCCCAACTCCCAGCTTGCCCAGAATATCCTGGCTTCGTATCTCGCCGGTTCCCGGTTTATGGAACTCAAGACCGTACAAATCATGGACGGCGAGGAATTACGAAAAGCGGTGCCCCGTCCCTGCATCAACGCCCTTGACGAGGGCTACAATGTGGAGTGGTCCACCGAACTGACTGTGGCCGAAGCCCAGGAAGAATACATCAAAGCATGGTTTCTCTGCCATGTGGCGGCAAAAGAACTGGGTATCACTGACGCGGCGCCCTTCTCTGGAGACTGCATCTTCAATATGAGCGTCGGCTACAGTTTGGACGGAATCAAGTCCCCGAAAATTGACGCTTATATAGAAGGGATGAAGAACGCCCGGGACACGCAGGCGTGGAAAAGCTGTTACCAGTATTTAGAGGAGCATCTGGGCGAATTTGAACGCTTTACCCGGGCGGACCTTGAAGCGGTTTCCCCGGTGATTTCCGCCGGGGCAACCCTTTCGACCCTTCACGGGTGTCCGAGGGAGGAGATCGAAAAGATCGCCGCCTATCTTATCACCGGGAAGGGGCTGCATACCTACGTCAAATGTAATCCAACCCTGCTGGGGTACGAGACGGCCCGTTCCCTCCTGGACAAGACGGGCTACGGATATATTTCCTTTGACGACCATCACTTTAAGAGCGATCTTCAATTCGGCGACGCGGTGGAGATGCTCGGACGGCTCATGAAGCTGGCGAAAGAGCGGGGGCTTTCTTTCGGCGTAAAACTGACCAACACCTTCCCGGTGGAGATTGCGAGGAACGAACTTCCCGGCAGCGAGATGTATATGTCGGGCCGCGCGCTCTTTCACTTGTCGATCAATGTGGCAAAGAAATTGTCCGCAGCCTTTAACGGGGAACTTCCCATCTCCTATTCCGGGGGCGCGGACTTCTTCAACCTCAAGGACATCCTGGAAACCGGTATCAAACCGGTAACGGTTGCCACCACCATCCTCAAGCCCGGCGGATACGAGCGGCTTACCCAGCTTGCGGAACTGGCCGAAAAGACCCTGGCCCAAGGCGGCGGCGCTCCTAGCGGAGCGGCGGTCATTAATATACCGGCCCTGAACGCTCTGGTAGACGGTGCGGCTGAACGGGCCCGGTACCGCAAGGAATACCGGCATACCGGCCTGCGTAAAACCGGCAGCGAACTGCCCCTCTTTGACTGCGCCAAAGCGCCCTGCGCCGACGGCGGCTGCCCCATTCATCAGCGTATCCCTGAATACCTTGCGGCGGTGTCGGCGGGAAATTACCGCGACGCCTTTGACCTCATCGCAAAAGACAATACCGCCCCGTCCATTACCGGGACCATCTGCGATCATCAGTGCCAAAACAAGTGCACCCGCGTTGATTACGAGGATCCTCTGGAGATCCGGCTGGCGAAACATATCGCCGCCGATCATGCTCAGGAAGCCTATATCCGTGAACTTACCGCCCCGCCCTTCAGAACGGATAAGACGGCGGCGGTCATCGGCGCGGGGCCGGCGGGGATTGCCGCGGCGGTGTTCCTCCGCCGGAACGGGGTTCCGGTTACTGTGTATGAAATACGGGAACGGCCGTACGGCATCGTGCAGTATGTGATTCCCGGGTTCAGGATTTCTGACGACGCGGTTTACCGGGATTTTCAGATTGCGGAAAAACTGGGAGTGGAATTCAAATTTAACGTTCCCCCGGAGTATTCCGTCGCCGAGTTGCGGAAAAAACACGCATACCTGGTGATTGCCACCGGCGCATGGAAGGAAGGAGCTTCTCCGGTAAAGCAGGGACAGGAACTGGTCATTGACGCGCTGAAATTCCTGGAGGATTCCAAGCGTTCCGGCTGTACGCTCAAACTGGGCGCACGGGTGGCGGTTATTGGCGGCGGGGATGTCGCCATGGACTGCGCCAGGGCCGCAAAACGGAACGCCGGCGTGGAATCGGTAACCATTGTGTACCGGCGGACACGGGAATTTATGCCCGCCCAATACGAGGAACTGGAATCGGCTCTGGACGACGGTGTTGAGATGCTGGAACTTTTGGCGCCTGAATCTTTTGCCGGCGGCGTCCTCACCTGCGAAAAGATGCGTCTTGGCGACTATGATGCTTCGGGCAGGCGGGGCATTGTGGGTACCGGTGAAAAACAGTCCCTGTCTTTCGACACGGTGATAGGCGCGGTGGGAGCGCGGGTGGACACGGCGCTCATGGTTAAAAACGGCGTCGCCCTGAACAACAAGGGCGCGGCTCAAGTCAACGAGGCGCGGGAGAGTTCCCTGCCCGGCGTGTACATTGCGGGGGACTGCAAGTCCGGCGCGGCCACAGTAGTAAAGGCCATTGCCGACGGCAAGGCGGCGGCGGCGGATATACTCCGTAAACTCGGTTTGTCCGCCGACTTTACCGTTGCCGCCCAGGAAAGCCCCGTTTCCTCTGCGAACTTCCCTGATCTCTACCGTAAAAAAGGCGTCATTGTTGCGGCGAAACAGGACGCCGCCGATGGTTACCGGTGTCTTTCCTGCAACGCCCTCTGCGAGATATGCGTTGATGTCTGCCCCAACCGGGCCAACGTAATGGTAGAGTTTGACCACAACGCCGCGCCCCTCTTCACGGGGACGCATCAGGTTGTCCATATGGACAGGATGTGTAACGAATGCGGCAACTGCGCTACCTTCTGCCCCCACGCGGGCAAGCCCTACCAAGATAAATTTACGGTTTTCTGCTCCCTTGAGGATTTTGAGGACAGCGAGAATCCCGGTTTCTTTGACGCCGGTACGGACGAGTTTAAACTCAGATTGAAGGACGCGCGGGTGATAGACTGCCGCCGGGGAGACGCGGATATTCCCGGCGACTATGCGGCCATGATCGGTATAATCGAAAAGAAATATCCCTATCTGGCGGGATAACAGGAAGGAGGATCAATCATGTTGTTAATTGGGAACGGAAAAATTATTACCCGGGACGGCGCCTGCCCCCTTATCGAAAACGGCGCGGTGGCAATAGACGGCTGTCTGATCGTGGAGACCGGTGAAACCGCCGCGCTCAAAGCGAAGTACCCGGAGGCCGAATACCTGGACGCCCGGGGCAGGATCGTGATGCCGGGATTCATCAACGCCCACATGCACTACTACTCTACCTTTGCGCGGGGGCTCAATCTGGGGGGCAAGCCCGCTACCACCTTCGGCGAAATACTTTCCGGACTCTGGTGGCGGCTTGACAAACAGCTTACCCTGGAAGACGTGTACTACAGTTGCGTGGGTCCCATGATCGATCAGATACGGTCCGGGGTTACTTCGGTCATCGATCACCACGCGAGTCCTTTCGCGGTGGAAGGAAGCCTTTTTAAGATCGCCGAGGCCGCGAAACTCTTCGGTATCAGGAGCAATCTCTGTTACGAGACATCCGACCGGGACGGCGAAAAAATCGCCGCCGCCGGAATCCGGGAGAACGCCGATTTTGCCAAATACTGCAGCGAGCGGAACGACGATATGCTCAAAGCCTTGTTTGGCATGCACGCCCAGATGACCATCAGCGAAAAGACCATGGACCGGTGCATTGAAGCCGCCGCGGGCGCGGGGGTAGGTTTTCATATCCACGCCGCCGAAGGCATTGAGGATGTGATAGACGGGGTTTCCAAATACGGCCTGCGGGTGATAGAACGGCTGCACAAATGCGGGGCGCTTTCAGAAAAGTCTATCGCGGTCCACTGTATTCATATCACCGGCGATGAGCTGGCTATGCTTAAAGACAGCAACGTGGCGGTGGTGCACAATCCCCAGTCCAACATGGGGAATGCGGTGGGTGTTTCCCCGGTATTGGACATGCTCAAAGCGGGAGTGCTGGTGGGCCTGGGTACCGACGGCTATACCTCCGACGTAACCGAATCCCTCAAGACCGCCGCTATCCTGCACAAACACGCCAAAGGCATCCCGTCTGTGGCCTGGGGTGAGCCGCATACCATGCTGTTTGAAAACAACAAGACCATCATGGAGCGGTTTATCAGCGGGAAGGTAGGGACGATAAAACCGGATCACTACGCCGACCTGATCATCGTCGATTATCAGGGCCCCACGCCGGTAACCGCGGATACTCTCAACAGCCATATCCTGTTCGGCATTACGGGCCGTCATGTGGATACCACCATTATTAATGGAAAGATCATCATGAAGGACCGGGAACTGGCCGCCGTTGATGAGGAAGGGCTGCTGGCGAAATCCAGGGAACTGGCGCAGAGCTTGTGGAACCGGATTTAAGCGCGTGAAAGGCCGGGCGGTACACTGGTAACTGCCTGGCCTTTTTTATAATAATCCCCGGGACTTTAAAATTGAATTGCTTTTACTGAAAATTTTTGTAATTGTCCCTGGTCACTTTCTGATAAGGAACCCAAACGTATTTGCCATCCGTGATGGTCCAACCGGTATCGGAAGGATTCGCCCCGGCAGCCAGAGCGTAGGCAATATCGAATGTGGCCTTACCCTGGTTCTGAGCGTCGTTCAGGACCGTACCCAAAAGGGCGCCTTCCGCAAGGGCTTGAAGGGCGGGAGCGGTAGCGTCAACGCCGATCACGGGCAGATATTTGCCGCCGGAGAAGAAACCGGCCTTCCGCAGGGACTCAATGACCCCCAGGGCCATGTCATCGTTGTTGCAGAATACCATTTCGATCTGATCGCCATAACGGGCCCAGAAGGCGTCCATTTTTTCCACGGCCTGGGGACGGTCCCACATGGCGGTGTCTTCGGCCAGAAGATCAACCCGGATCCCCCCAGCCTGTACCGCTTTGATGGAATATTCGGTCCGTAGTTCCGCGTCTGGGTGGCCTGGCTCGCCCTTAAGCATAATGTACTGAAGCACCCCGTCACCGTTCTTGTCGGCGTCGGGATTGGCCTTCCAGTATTCGACGGCAATTTCACCCTGCATAGTACCGGGCTCTTCGGCTTTGGCCCCGATGTAGTAGACTTTGTCCCATTTGTTCATATCATCGGCAAAGGGTTCCCGGTTGAAGAACACTACCGGCACGTTTCCAGCCTTTGCCTTATCGATGATGGCCCCCGCCGCGGTCCTGTCCACGGGATTGACGGCGATGGCGTTCATCTTCTTGGTGATGAACTGATCCACCTGATCGTTCTGCGTGGGCTGGGCGTTCTGGGAATCCACTATGGTTATCACGGCCCTGCCCTGAATTTTGGTTACGATGGCATTCCGGGTATAGTACATAAAGGTATCATAAAATGTGTAGATGGCTACCCCGATAGCCGGCTGGCCGCTGCTTTGAGAACTGTCGCCGGCAAACACAGAGACACCCAGGACTGCCGGCATAAGAGACAAAACAATAATTCTTTTCATGATTTCCTCCTCCCATTAAGTTACAAAATGATAATGGCGTCCATTCTATAATACGGAATTCCTTCGGATGTTAGATGCCGTCCTACGCTCTATATTGTGGGGGGAGAAAGAGTGAATTTAGGTAAAATCAGGGCTTCCAAAGCGGGAGTTCGGGATATTCGTGGCGTCTGTTGGGATGTTAACCGCGAATTGCTGAATTTGCGTCTCAATAGCGCGGATAACCTCATCCGGAGTGGACGCGCCAGCACTGAGGCCGACGGCGGCGTATGACGCCAGTTCCGCGGGGATACCCCCGGCGTTCTCCACCAGCCACGCGGGTTTGCCGGAGGCTTCGGCTATAGCCAGGAGGCGGCGGGTATTGGCGGATTCCCGGCCCCCGGCGACAATCACCGCGTCAACCCTGCCGCAAAGCTCCCGGAGGGCGTTCTGGCGGTCCCGCGTAGCGCCGCAGATCGTATCAATAATTTTGAGGCTTGGAAAAAACGACCGGACAGCCTCTCCTATAGCGGCATATTCATCGGAAGAAATAGTAGTCTGCCCTATAAGGGCGGCCTCCGCGCCCGGTTCTTCCCGGAACAGCCGTTCAGCGGCCAGGGCCGCCGCGTCCCCATCGGCGACTATAGTACAGTCAGGGGCATAGCCGCGTATGCCGGCAATTTCCCCATGACGGGCTTCCCCGGCAAGAAAGACGCGGTACCCCGCCCCGGCAAGAGCGCGGGCTTTCAACTGGCTGGCTTTAACCTTAGGGCATGTAGCATCGACAATACACCCGCCTAAGGAAACCAATTCCGCTTCCAAATCAGGGCTAATCCCATGGGCCCGGATGACAACTACCGCCCCGGAAAGATTCCGGGGTAACCGGCCTTCCTCCAGAACCTCTACGCCCCGCCTTTGGAGATCATCCAGGACGTGAGGATTATGGATCAACGGGCCGACAGTATATACCCGGCCCGACGGGACAGCCAACTGGCGGTACGCCAATTCCACCGCCCTGCGTACCCCCATACAATAGCCGAGTATTCGGGCCTTCACCACGTCCATATAAAGATGCCCGGGTTAAACTCCTATGCCCGCGCGGCCGCCGAAGCGGGGAAGCGCTTTTTAGCGGATCGTTTTTTAGCCGTCTTTTCCCAAAAATACACTATTCCCGATGCGATGAAGATGGTGGAATACACTCCGGAAATCATGCCTACCAGCAGACACAGGGCGAAGTCCTTCATAGAACCGGCTGTGAAGATAAAAAGGGATAAAACCGCAAGCATGGTGGTCAGCGTGGTAATGATGGTCCGGCTCAAGGTTTCAGTAAGAGCGCGATCCAGAACATTCACGAACGGATCATCCGGAAACAGATGGCGGGTTTCCCTCATCCTGTCAAAAATGACGATGGTATCGTTGATTGAATACCCTAAAATGGTCAGGATGGCCGCTATGGTGGTGGTGTTGAATTCCATACGGGACCAGGTGATAAAGGCCACCATTATCAGCGCGTCGTGGGCTATGGCCAGAACAGCGCCTACCGCGAACTGAGGTCTAAACCGGATTGAGGCGTAAATCAGGATAAGGAAGAGGGTCAAGGCCATGAGGATCCCCGCCTGATCGGTCAACTGCTTGGAAAACCGGGAACCCACATAATCAGACCTCGTTACCGCTACTCCGTCTTTGCCGAAGGTGGTTTGTTCCAGCGTGGAAATGATGCGTTCAGCGGGAATCCCCGCCCCATCAATCTCGCTGTCTTCCATCCGGATCATGAAACGCCGGTCCGCCCGTTCTCCCAGTACCTGTACAGAAACCGTTCCCAAGGGTTGAAGGCTGCCGCGTACATCCTCAATGGGGATTTCCGGACTGCCCGCTGGGAGGTAGTGAACCGCGTAAGGCTCGCTGCCAAGCAAGGGATTCCCCTGGGTGCTCTGAACGAGCCAGACCGATTGGGCGTCTGGAGGGGCCATCGTAGTAACCGCGACGCCTTCCACCGCGCCAAGCGCCCCGGTCAGGGTCCTGATGGAAGGGTATTGGGCATACGGAAAACTATGCGTAACCCCCTCAATACCCGCGCCGGAAATTACGATATGCATATTGTTCCGGTCAAAGGAGACCGAAGCGTTCCCCTGCCCGGACCAGGTCAGGCTGAAGGCGGAAGGGGCAAATTGGACTTCCTGAATAAGACCGGCCTGGAAATCAACCCCCAAGTTAAAGCCGCCTTTGACAAAATATCCAATAATCCCCGCCCCTATCAAGACAACCGACACTACGGCGGCCGGCAGAAACAACGCTGAAAAACGGATGATTCGTTTCATTTCGCACCTCTTACAGCTTCATACGCTAGTCGTTGGGGCGCCCAACTAACGGAGAGCTTCTTGCTTTTTATCACGTCCGTACCAAAGTCAAAAATAAGCCGGGAAACAAAAAGAGCCGTAAATACGGAAGAGAATACGCCGATAGCAAGGCTTACGGCGAAACCCTGGATGGGGCCGGAGCCTAGCTGGGAGAGGAAGAGGGCCGCGATAAACGTAGTGATATTGGAGTCCATTATGGCCCAAAAAGCCTTGTCAAACCCGGCCTCAACCGCCGCTTTGCGGCTCTTGCCCAGGCGTAATTCTTCCTTCATCCGTTCAAAAATGATGACGTTAGCGTCCACCGCCATACCGATAGTCAGGATGAACCCGGCGATACTCGGCAGGGTCAACGTAAAGTTAAAGGCCGAAAGAATGCTGCCCATGAAGTAGATATTTAATATTTGAGCGATCACCGCGTTGACCCCGGCGCCTTTATAGAAAACGAGCATAAAGATCATGACCACCATGAGGCCGCCTATAAGAGCGTAAAGCCCCTGCCGAATGGTATCCTCCCCCATGGAAGCGCCGATTGACTGTTGGTTGGAGACTTCCAGTTCTACCGGCAAGGCTGCGGTTCTCAGGGTTACGGCAATATTGTTGGCCTCCTCCTGGCCGAAACCGACAAGGCGTACAGCGTCCCGAATAGCGGTCTGGATAGTAGCCTGGGATTTCACCCGATCATCCAAAACAATCGCCAGGGGCTTGCCGACATTAGCGGAGGTAAGCTGGTAGAAAATTTCTCCCCCTTCGGAATCCAGCATGAAGGTAACTTCCGGGCGTCCGTCCAGATTATCCCGTTCCACCACCGCGCTCTTGATATGGGTGCCGTCAAGACCAACCTCTTTCTTGACGGCCGTATAGTCTACCCGTTCATCAAGACCATACCGGTCTTTGGTATAGACCCCCAGAATTGTCACATCCGGAGGAACTATTGTGGGATCAATGAGGTTTCCGGCGTTATCAAATGTCGTCGTGGGATTAGCGGCGTAATACCGGTTGAATGTTTCCCTCGCTTCCTGATCCACCATGTGGAAAGCCAGGCTTCCCCTGCCCATGATGATAGAATTGATTCGTTCCGGATCGGCGGCTCCGGGAATTTCCACATAAATCTGATCCGCTCCCTGGCGGCGGATGACCGGCTCGGTAAGGCCAAACCGGTCTATCCGGTTATTGAGGACCTCAAGGGCGCTGTTTATTCCGTCCTCCCGGTCCTGATCGGTAAGAGGCCGGCCCAGTCGTTCTTCGAGGGAATCCAGGTCCGCCCGGAGGACGATACTCAAGCCGCCGGAAAGGTCCAGGCCCAACTGAACCGCGTTCTTTTGGAGGTTTTTTAGAGCGAAAATATCATCCCGGTACTTGCTTTCTATAGCTTCCTGGGCTTCTTCCCGGCTTGAGAAGACGGAAAGCACCGCCGCCGCGTCCCATTTTTCCGGAGCGGGCAATTTCGCGTCCCGGATTATCTTTTTTGCTTTGCCAACCAGAAAAGAAACGTCTCCCGGCACATCCCCGCCGGCCCGGGCGGCGTCCATGAGCTGGCCCAACCCCAGCATAGCCGTCCGGGACGCATAATCCCTAATTTGTTCCCGGGATCCCAATGCTATGGCCTGGTCTTCTTTAGGCACCATAAAATACCAGCGTATAGTAGGATACAGAAAGACAAAACACACCGCTACTATCACCAGGATAGTAATCAGCCGATACCGCTTACTCATATTATGCTCCGGTTAAGTTATTTGAGGCTGTTCCAAAACCAATTGACTGTGCGCTAAACGTTCCCGGCATAGCCGG
>JAIRSS010000009.1 GCA_031255315.1 Spirochaetaceae bacterium | reverse complement strand
GTGGAGGTGTTATACCCGTTCCCATTCCGAACACGGAAGTCAAGCCCTCTAACGCCGATGGTACTGCCCCTCAAAGAGGCGGGAGAGTAGGTAGTCGCCAGGCTCTTTCTTTTTAAAGCCGTGTAAATTTTAGCGTGGGGAATTATTATCAGATGTTTGATGAGAAAGACTTGCGAAAATTTCTAATTTTATAGTAAATTTAGAGAAGTTTATTTTTTTATAAACGAGGTTCTTGGGGAGTGAGATGGCAGATCAAAATCAATTAGTTACTTTTCAATTGGGGGAAGAGCTTTATGGTATCAATATTATGGATGTTAAAGAAATAGTCCGGGTTCAGGCTATCCGTGCGATTCCCAATGCCCCCGGCTATGTTGAGGGTATTTTCAATCTTAGAAGCGAAATCATTCCGATTATCAATTTACATAAGCGGTTTCACCTTAAAAAGATGCCTCATTCCGAAGAGGACGACCTTCTTTCGGGGTTTGTTATTATTGATATTGATGGAATGAAGCTGGGGGTAATCATTGACCGGGTTTCCCGGGTAGTGACCATTGAAAGGGAGGACATTCAACCGCCGCCTCAGATGTTGACCGGAATAGGCGCCGAGTATATCCAGGGAGTAGTGCGCCAGGAACATGGGTATCTTATTATTTTGGATATACGGGATCTTTTTAATCCTAAAGAATTGCAGAAAATTGCCGATTTGCGGCGGTAAATCCCTGAACTCATAAAGTCGTAGGTATACATGAAAATTGAGGTCTATTCTCCGACTATTCGAAGAAGGGAGATGGATGCTGTTTTGACAGCTCTCGTGGAAGACAAGGTTGGTCCGGGGGAGCAGGCGAAGCTCTTGATTCAGATTGCGAAGGAACAATTCCAATACGACTTTTGTCTTGCCTTGCGGAGTCCGGCCTTTGCGCTGTATATAGCGTTGCGGGCCTTGAACATGGAAGACGGTCAGGGGGTGGTTGTTTCCGCTCTTTCCCCCCGGTATTATGGGGATGTCATACGGGAACTGCGGCTTAAACCGGTGTATTGCGATGTAGCATCCGGTACGGCGGTGATGAGCCGGGAAACCGTTCAGGCGGCTGTTGGTAGAGACGGGGAAGGGCCGACAGCCCGGTGTATCGTGGTGAATCATACCCTGGGGTATGTACCGGATATGGCGGCCATAGGCGAGGCAGGGCTGCCGGTCATTGAGGATTGCTCCCAAAGTTGCGGTACCGTGATTGGGGAGACCCGGGCGGGCTCTTTCGGGGCGGTTACGATAGTGGGTCTTGAGGAACGGGATATGATTACCGCCGGGGGCGGCGCCCTCCTCTATGCGGTTAACCGCCGGGACGCCGGAGCTTTGCGGGGGATTAAGCCTCTGAGCGAGTACGGTCTGCCGGACATGAACGCCGCAATGGCGGTGAGCCAGTTTAGGGAAGCCTCCCGGAACATGGAAAAACGCCGGGAAATTGCCGCCGCCTATACTCAGGCGGCGTTGCGGACCCGGCACAGCCGGTTTATTCAGCCGGGGGAATGGGATTACAACAATTACGCCTTTCCGCTGATCCTTGAAACAGGTATGAAGGATGTGAAGGCCTATGCCAGGCGGATGGGAATCGTGGTGGAAGACGCTTTTGGGGATACGCTGACTGGTTCCGGTGATGTCCCTTCCGGTCTTTGTCCGGAAGCCTATTCTCTTTCCCTGAGAACGGCGCTCTTTCCCTTGTATCCGAGGCTGGGGGCGGCGGAGATCGAAAAGGTCGCTAAACTTATCACGACCCTTCCATAAGGGGGATGTTCCACGATGTCCGATGTAAAACGGGCCTTGCTGTTTGTTAATTCCCACAAAGCGGACGCCCAGGTGTTGGCGGATGAGATACAAGGAGAACTGGGCTGTTTGGGGATAGAGTGGGTGGTCTATCCTTTTGCCGATGCACCGGCTTTCTCTGTGGGGGACGGTTTTGATATTGCGTTGAGCTTGGGAGGAGACGGTACGGTGCTCTATACCGCACGGATTGTTTCTCCTCTGGGTATTCCTATCCTGCCCATTAATATCGGTACATTAGGGTTTATCGCTGCGGTACGCCCTGATGAATGGGCCGGCGTGTTTCAGAAGTGGCTTGCGGGGACCGCCTGCCTTTCTCGGAGGCTTATGCTGGATTTAGCGGTGGAACGCCGGGGTAAAATCGCGTTCCGGGCTGTTTGCTTGAATGACGTGGTCGTTTCCTCTTCGGGTATAGCCAAGATAGTCCGCTTGAACGTTTCGGCGGACACTGGCGGGGCGGGTGATGGTAATGGCGGGGGGCTTCTGCGCCTGGGGCATTACCAGTCGGACGGCCTCATTGTCGCTACGCCCACAGGGTCCACAGCCTATTCAGTGGCCGCAGGGGGCCCCATTGTAGACCCCGAGATTGAAGCGGTTATTATTAACCCCATCTGCCCCTTCACCTTGTCGAACCGTCCCATTGTGGTACCCGCCCATGAGACGGTGATCGTGGAGGTAAAGGCGGAACAACGGAGCGGCGTACTCCTAACGGTAGACGGTCAGACGAGTGAACTCCTGGAACCATCGGATCGTATCCTCATACGCAGCGCTTCCTGCCGCACTCACCTCATTGCCTCGGGGCGGGGGGCTTTTTACGCGGCGCTGAGAACAAAACTGAACTGGTTCGGCGCACCCGGGGAATATCCCCGCAATTTCCGGAACATGTCCCAGGAGAGCGGTCATGCTTGAGGAACTTATGGTTCGTAATTTTGCTCTGATAGACAGCCTTTCGCTTTCTTTTGAAGGGGGGTTCAACATTCTGACCGGCGAGACCGGCGCGGGGAAGTCTATCATTGTGGGATCGTTGAGTTTTTTGCTTGGGGCTAAGGCGGGCGCGGAGGTGATCCGCACCGGGGCTGAGGAGGCGAGCGTCTCCGCAGTGGTTTCTCTGGGGCGGCGGAGCGCCGATACGGAAGCCTGGCTTGCCGTCCGGGGCATCCCGGTCGAAGATAGACGGATCATCGTCAGGCGTACTATTAGGAGGACGGGGAGAGGCGGGATATACCTTCAGAACACGCCGGTTACGAGAAGCGATCTGGAGGAATTTATGGCGTTTCTTTTTGACCTCCACGGCCAGCATGCTCATGAATCTCTTATGCGGAAGGAAAATTATCGCCGGTACCTTGATCGGTTTGCCGGGCTTGAAAGCGAGGCGGCGGAATTCAACCGGATGTTTCTGATTCTAGCGGACAGGAAGAAGGCGTTTGAGGCTTCGGTGCGTTCTGAGCAGGACCGGGAGATACGGCTGGAGGTTTTGTCCTATGCGGTTGAGGAGATCGCCAAAGCTAACATTAAGAGCGGGGAGAGCCGGGAACTGGAAGCCGAGGCCGCCCGGCTCGGCTCCTTTGAGCGCCTTGCGGCCCAGGTGAACGGGACTGCCGCCGCTTTATTTGATGAGGATGTCTCGGTGCTGAGTTTGGCCCGGCGGGCTCGTTCCGCCCTGGAAAACGCCGCCGCCATAGACGAGAGCGGCCTCGCGGCCATGCGGCAGCGTATGGAGGCCCTCTACTACGAGGCGGAGGATTTGGCTGAGGAATTCCGCGCTTACAGGGACGGCCTTACGTCCGACCCGGATCGTCTTGAAGAGGTGGAAGAACGCCTGGCCGTACTCTACCGGCTGAAAAAGAAATACGCTCAAGGCTCCATCGGCGTCGTCCAGGACGAAGACGCGGTGCTGGCGTACAAAGCGGAGGCGGAGGCGGAAATCGAAGCTCTTTCGGGGGCGAAGGAAAACCGGGATAAACTTAAAGCTGAAATTGGGACGCTGGAAAAAGAGACCGTCTCCCGCGCGTCCGTTTTAACCGCGAAGCGGGCCGCCGCCGCCGCCAGACTGGGGAAAGGAATCACCGCCATTATCGCAAATCTGGGTATGCCCAACGCTAAATTTTCAGCGGCGCTGCATGCAAAGGGGAAAAACCCCGGAACAGGTGCGCTGGTTATTGGCCCCTGGGGCGCGGATGATGTGGAGTTCCTCATTTCCACCAACGCCGGGGAGCCGTTGAAGGAGTTGTCCAAAATAGCTTCCGGCGGGGAGCTTTCCCGGGTGATGCTGGCCATTAAGACCATCCTTGCCGGGGCGGACAGTCCGCGCGAGCTTGGTCCCGGGAATGAAGTTTCGGACGCGTCCCCGGAGACGCTCATCTTTGACGAGATAGACACGGGGATAGGCGGAGAGATTGCCCTTGCGGTAGGGGATTATCTCGCGAGAATAGGAACGGTAAAACAGATATTTTGCGTTACCCATCTTGCGAGTATTGCTGTTCGTGCGGATAATCATTTGAAGGTGGAAAAATACAGTTCAGGAGGCAGGACGGCGACTGCCGTTTCGGTTTTGCGTGGGGACGCGCGGCGTGAAGAGATTGCCCGCATGTTGGCGGGAGATTCAGGAGGTAAAGCTGCGTTGGCCCATGCGGACGCCCTGCTCGCAAAGTATACCCGGGGTTTATATGGCTAAGGTTTCCGATCAGGAACGCCGGTTTTATTTGGAAAAGATCGGGCCGTACCAGGCAATGATAACAGCGATTCTGAAACAGGAAAAGGAACAGGCGCTCCTTATCCAGCAGGACCCGGCAAACGCCCCCTTTAAACGGCTTGCCCTCGTTGAAGATATGCTCACCCTGACTTCATATTACATTGTGGTAAATGGAGTTTCGATATCCGTATTGAAAGCTAAGAATGACGAGGCTTTGAACGACGCGAGAAAAAGCCTCTATAAAAGCATCATTTATCTGGAACAGGTAGTTACCAACCTGGTGGATGCGGGATTTTCCGAGTACGAAGACAAGGCGGCGGCGATAGCTTCCCTGGATTCATTGCAGCGGTACTCTCTGGTCCGTAAGATGGGCCTCGCTATTCATCTGCTGGAAAACGCCTATGGGGATAACAGCAAATGGAGGTGGGCCTTTGTGGAGCTTGAAGGCCGGTACGCGGCGGCGGCGAAGAATATTCTGGACATGAAAAACATCATCGTAAATACTACGCCCCGTTCCCAACACTACGAGTCCGCCGTGTACCATTTGAGGCTTGTACGGCGGCTGCTTTCCCAGGCGGCGGATCGTTACCGGGAGCGGTACGAACTTTCCACCAGCCGGATTGACGATTTCCACCAGGGGATTAATTTTCTTGGCGCCCTTAAACGGGTCCTTATGATAACAGGCGGTCGGGAGGAAGTCGAAGTGGTACAGAAAAAAATCGACGCTTGGTCGGCAAAATTAGAGATGGATCTCAGAAAGCAGCAGGAAATTCCTCAAAGAAAAGAATAGGATGCGGAAAACATCTCCTTTGGTTTTTAAAACCCTGCTGCCCTATTTGTACCGATACCGGTTTCAATATCTGGGAGGGTTTTTGTGCCTTCTTATTATAGACGCCGCCCAGATGTCCATTCCCCAACTCATGCGCCGGGCCATAGACCTTATCTCCCAGGGGGATTTTCAATGGGCGCAGGTTGGCCTCCTTGCCCTGGCCATGACGGGGATCATGGCCCTCATCTCTTTGGGCCGTTTTCTGTGGCGGTACTTTATCCACGGTTCTTCCCGGCGTATTGAGGCGGAGATGCGGAACCGGCTTTTCGAGCATCTTCTGACCTTGTCGTACGATTTTTATCAGGAGAACAAGATAGGCGACCTCATGGCCCGGGCTACCAATGATCTCGCGCAGATCCGTATGGCCATAGGCTGGGGGCTTGTAGCCCTGGTTGACGGCACCGTCATGGTAACCGCCATTCTCATTATCATCTTCGTTCAAGACGCCCATACCGCCCTCTTTGCGGTTTTGCCCCTGCCTCCTATCACCGCGCTCATTCTTCTCTTTGGCCGGGTTATCGGGAAACGGTTCCGCCGGGCTAATGAGGCCTATTCCGCTATGAGCGATACGGTCCAGGAAACCTTCGCGGGGATTCGCGTTGTCAAGTCCTTTGTCAAAGAATGGTGGTTCATCAAAAAATTTGCCGATACAAACGATGATTATCAGGCCGCCAACATGGAACTGGTCAAGCTGTACGGCGTCTTCTTCCCGTTCATCTCGTTTCTTTCAGGTCTTACTTCGGTGATCCTGATCCTTGCCGGCGGGATACGGGTAATTGAGGGGCTTATGAGTCCCGGAGATTTGGTGGCCCTGTTTTCTTATTTTCAGATGCTGATTTGGCCGCTTATGGGGGCGGGGTTCATGGTGAACATGATACAGCGGGGCGCGGCAAGCCTTGAACGGATAAACGAGGTGATGAAACGTACGCCATCCATCGCGTCCCCCGCTTCTCCGGTCCGCCCGCAGCCCTCCGTCCCGGTTCCCCTGGTGGAGATCCGGAACCTGAGTTTCAGTTATCCCGGCGGACGGGAAGTGCTTGATGATGTCAGTCTGACGATACCGGCGGGGGCTGTTGTGGGTATCCTGGGCCGTACCGGTTCGGGAAAATCGACCGTAATCAAGACCCTGACCCGTATGGTGGATCCGCCGCCCGGAACGGTCCTGATCAAAGGCGTCTCCGTAGGGGATTGGGACCTGGGGGAGCTTCGCGCTCTTTTCGGGGTAACGCCCCAGGACAGTTACCTTTTTTCCAATTCGATTAAGCACAACATCCGCTATGGGATCGCCAGCCCTGGGGAGGGGGCTGCGGGAAACCGGACGCCTTCCCCGCAGCCGGCGGATGATTTGAAGGAAGAGGAGCTTTTGTTCCAGGCGGCGGGGATTTCGGCCATAGACCAGGACCTGGGTTCTTTTGCCGCGGGATGGGATACCCTGATAGGCGAACGGGGATTGACCCTTTCGGGGGGGCAGAAACAGCGCGTCGCCATTTCGCGGGCGGTGATAGGTTCTCCGGAGATCCTCATCCTGGACGACTCCCTTTCCGCAGTGGACGCGGAGACCGAAAAGCGTATCCTTACGTCCCTCCTCGCGGAACGCCGGGGCAAGACCACGATTATCATCTCTCACCGGGTGTCTACCTTGAGGAACGCGGATGTGGTGGTGGTTCTGGACAAGGGCCGGATTTCTGAATCCGGGAGCCCCCAGGAACTTGCCGCCCGCGGGGGTTTTTACGCAAAGATGGCCGCGTTGCAGCAGCTTGAGCAGGCGGAAGGAGGCGGCGTCCGTGTCTGATTACTTTGAAACCGAAGACGTGGTAAAAGGCTACGACGGCCGTATTGTTCGGCGTATTCTTTCATATATAAAACCGTACAAACTCCTTCTGGCTGTTATGCTGGTTACCCTGGCGCTTTCCACTCTGGGGGAGCTTCTGATCCCGGTGATCCAGCAGCGGGTGATAGACGGGGCAATTTTAGCCCGGACTACGGCTTTGAAAATACCGGACCCTGCCGGCGGTTCAGGAGAAACCCCCCTGTCCGGGGAAACCCGGGCGGCCCTGGATCGTCTTTTGGCGTTAAAACGGGGCCTCCGCGCCGGGGGGATGTTCTTCGTGTCTCAGGGGTCTGATACCCGGCTTTCCGGCAGGGCGGAGCGGGAACTTCAGGAGCGGGGGATTCTCTCCCGTGAAGGGTGGTACGCCTTCCCGTATACCCCGGGGGATCCCGCTGCCGCTGTTATGGATGCCAACCCGGAGATATTCCTGCGGGATACGGCCGCCGCCGCCGTCAGGACCGCCGATCTGTACGCCCTTTCTCTGAATGAAATCAGGAGCGTCCGGGGGCGGGATTTGGGGTATCTTAAGCGTATAGCGTTTCTTCTCATTTTGGTATTGGTTCTGGTTCTTTTCTGTACCGTTATTCAAACCTGGATAACCACGCTTATCGGCCAGCGGGTGATGAAGGATATGCGCCTTGAGCTTTTCCGAAAGACCGCGTCTCAATCCACGAATTTTCTTTCCCGGCACCCCGTGGGCCGTATGGTAACCCGTCTGACCGGGGATGTGGAAACCATCAATGAATTCTTCACTTCCGTCCTGGTGGCCTTCCTCAAAGACTTTTCGGTGATGGTCGGGGTGCTCGTTACCCTTGTGATCCTGTCGCCGCGCCTGGCTTTGGTGGTCTTCTGCACCCTGCCGCCGGTCCTGGCGGTTACCGTCGTGAGCCGCCGCAGGGCCCGTGACGCTTTTAGGAACCAGCGGACCGCTTCTTCCCGGGTGAACGCCTATCTTTCGGAACACCTTTCCGGGTTGCAGGTGGTCCAGCTCTTCCGGCGCGAGAAGAAGAGCCTTGAGGAGTTCGGTGACAGAAACCGGGAATTGCTGGACGCCAACATTCAGGAGATGTATGTTTTTGCTACCTTCCGGCCTATAGCCGAGTGGCTTTCCACCTTTACAACGGCGGTCATCATTGCCGTAGGCGCTAACCTGGTGCTGGACCTTTCCCTTTCTTTAGGGGTACTTATCGCCTTCATCAATCTGGCGGGCATGTTCTACGGCCCGGTAACGGACATCGCGGAGAAATACACCCTCCTCCAGTCCGCTATGGCCGGGGGAGAGCGGGTCTTTACCCTCTTGGACACGGATGACCGGATTCCCGATGTGGGGAACCACCCCATTCAGGGCATGGTGAGGGGCCACATTGAATTTGAAGATGTCCGGTTTTCGTACAAGCCGGGGGAGGAGATTCTTAAAGGCCTTTCTTTTACGGTGAATCCCGGAGAAATGGCCGCCATTGTAGGTTATACCGGCGCGGGAAAGACCACCATTACCAACGTACTTGCCCGGCTTTGGGACATCGACAGCGGACTCATCCGTCTTGACGGCGTTCCTATTCGGGATATTCCGTTGGAAGAACTGCGCCGGTCGGTTTTGCCTGTATTGCAGGATGTGTTTCTGTTTTCCGGGACGGTGGCGGAGAACATCAGCCTGGGGCTTCCTCTGGGGGAGGCCCAAATTGAGGAGGCCGCCCGCGCGGTTCACGCCCACGAGTTTATTTCCCGCCTGCCTGACGGATATAAGACCCTTCTTTCGGAAGGGGCGGCCAATATTTCTTCGGGACAGCGGCAGCTTATCAGCTTTGCGCGGGTCATAGCCCACAATCCGGCCATTGTCGTCTTGGACGAGGCGACGAGTTCCGTGGACACCGAAACCGAACACCTTATCCAGTTAGGCATACAGCGGGTTCTGGCCGGACGGACATCGCTGGTCATCGCCCACCGGCTTTCCACCATACGCCACGCGGATCGTATCCTGGTTCTCTCCGGCGGCCGCCTGGTTGAGGAAGGCCGTCATGACGAACTCATCAGCCGCGGAGGGCTTTACGCGGGGCTCTACCGGTTGCAATATGAAGGCGGGGTGGGGGAGTAACCGAGGATGGCCGTATCCTCTCCAAAAACAAGACGCCGGATGATGGATAGCCGCCGGTACATATCGCCGCCGGCCATTTCCCCGTATCAAGAAAGGACACTACTATAGTATAGTAGAGGCTATCCCACAACTCCTTGGCGGCGTGTTGATCCGCACGGTTATGGGGAAGCCTCACTATGAACCGGAATATTATGCTGAATACCGTATCCCTTCCTGTTTTAACCGGAAAAACAGGCGCTTCCCCGGCGTTGCAGGCGGCCCTGGCGGCCTTTTGCGGGGGAAAATTCCCCCTGGAACTGGATTCCGTGGAGGGATCCTTCGCCGCGATCCTTATCGGCGCCCTGTACCGGAGATCCGGCGGGGTGTTCGCGGTCGTTGTCCCCACGGACCGGGAAGCCGGGGACCTGGCTGCGGACTTGAGCGCCCTGGGGCGGCCGGCCCGGGTCTTCCCCTGGTGGGGGGCCATGCCCTACCGGGAAATGCCCCCCCAGTCCGCAGTCTTTGGCGAGCGGAGCCGGATTCTGAGCGCTCTCGCCCAGGGCGAACCGGGAATCTACGTCATTCCCGAACGGGCTTTTCTTACACCCCTGCCGCCGCCCGGTTATGTACGGAGCCTCCTTTTTCCGCTGAAAACCGGAGGAGCCATTGATACCATCGCCCTGGCCTCGACCCTGGTCAATTACGGGTATATCCGGACGCCCCGGGTCCAGGTCCACGGCGAGTTTGCCCTGCGGGGGGAAGTGCTGGACCTTTTCATGGGTGGGGATGACGCGGCCTACCGTATCCTCTTCGATTTTGACCGTATTGAATCCATCAAACGCTTTGATCCCCTGGACCAGAGCGGGTTGGATACGGTTGAAGAACTGACGATACGGCCTCTCAAGGAAGTGGTTTGGACCGACGAGCGTATCCTGGCCTTGAGCCGGAACCTCGAAGCGGCGGAGGAATTTATCAGCAACGGCAGGGCCCGCCTGGACGAGCTGATAGCCCGGCGGACTTCCGGCGGCGAGGAACTGCTTTTTCCCTTGGCCTTTGAAGGCCCGGACCGGGAAACCTTTGGGGCCCGGCTTCCTGATTATCTAAACGAGGGGGCGTCTCTCTTCCTGGTGGACCGGGAACGGCTGGAAAACGCCCAGGATACCCTGTTCAAAGAATACGACGGCCTTTACCGCAAGGTCCGCCGGGAGTCTCCTGACCGGGAAGTCCCTCTGCCAGCGCGTATACTCCTGGGATTTAACGGCCTTGTTTCCCAGGTGTCCCGGCGGGTCTCTTTGATGTCCATGCGGGGCGGCGGGGAGGAGGGAGCGGTCAGGCTTTCCCTCTCCTGCGAACCGTCCCGGAGCTTCTTCGGCAATATCACCTATCTAAAAGAAGAATTCGGCGTATTGATGAAAGAAGGCTGGACTATTCTGGTAGCCGCCGAGTCGGATATACAGGCTGGCCGGATACGGGAGCTTTTCCGGGAAGAAGGGCCGGAATCTCCCAAAACGGCCGCCCGGCTTACAGTAGAAGCCCTGCCCCTGTCTTCGGGATTCGCCCTCCCGGACGTAAAGTTCCTGGTGGTTCAGGAGAACGAAATATTTGGCCGGAGACGGCGGCCTCCCCGGTCCCTGAAGCAGGCGCGGAGCGCCGCCATTGATACCTTCGTGGAGCTTAACTCCGGTGACTATGTAGTTCATCTGAACTACGGCATCGGCCTTTTCAAGGGCATAGAGCGGATCCGGGCCTTAGGCCACGAGCGGGATTATGTGAAGATCGAATACCTGGGGGAAGAATCGGTCTTTGTCCCCATAGAGCAGGTCAATCTGGTTCAGCGCTACATCGGGAACGAGGGGGCTCCCCCCCGGCTGGACAAGCTGGGGTCCAAGAGCTGGGAAGCCCGGAAGAACCGGGTAAAGCAGTCTGTAGAGGACATTGCCGAACGGCTCATCGCCCTTTATTCCAAGCGGAAAGCCGCGCCGGGCTGCGCCTTTCCCCCGGATACCGAATGGCAGACCATGTTCGAGGCCGCCTTTCCCTTCGAGGAAACGGAAGACCAACTCCGGTGCGTGGAGGAGATCAAGGCGGACATGGAAAGCCCCCATCCCATGGACCGGCTGGTTTGCGGCGACGTGGGGTATGGCAAGACCGAGGTTGCGGTCCGGGCCTGTTTCAAGGCGGTCATGGGCGGGAAGCAGGCGGCTTTTCTGGCCCCGACCACCATTCTGGCGGAGCAGCACTATGAAAACTTCCAGGAGCGGTTCTCCCAGTTTCCCGTCCGGCTGGGTATGCTCTCCCGGCTTGTAGACCGGCCCGCCGCCCGGTCCGTTCTGGAAGCCCTAAAAACCGGGGGGATTGATATTCTGATAGGAACCCACCGCGTCATTCAGAAAGACGTGGTCTTTAAAGACCTGGGGCTTCTGGTAATAGACGAGGAACAGCGCTTCGGGGTCAAGGACAAGGAGCGGCTCAAGGAACTCAAGACCAACGTAGACTGCCTTTCCCTGAGCGCTACGCCCATCCCCCGGACACTTCACATGAGCCTGCTCAAGATACGGGATATGAGCCTGTTGGCCACGCCGCCCCAGAACCGGCATCCCATAGAGACGGTGATCGAAGAATGGAACGAGGAGCGCGTAGCCGCGGCCATCAGGCGGGAAGCGGAACGGGGCGGGCAGGTTTTCTTCCTCCACAACCGTATCGAGAGCCTTCAGGAAACCCGGCTGAAGGTGGAACGTCTGGTCCCGGAGATGCTGGTGGAAACCGCCCACGGCCAGATGAACGGCGGGGAGCTTGAGGACGTGATGCACCGGTTCATCCACGGCGGGTTTCACGTCCTGGTTTCCACCACCATCATAGAGAACGGCATAGACATTCCCAACGTGAACACCATCATCATAGACCGGGCGGATATGTACGGCGTCTCCCAGCTCTATCAACTCCGGGGCAGGGTAGGGCGGTCCGACCGGGTGGCCTACGCCTACCTGTTTTACCCCCAGAACAAGGCCCTGAACGAATTGGCAATGAAGCGCCTCCAGGTGATTTCCGATTTTACGGAATTGGGATCCGGTTTCAAGATCGCCATGAAGGACTTGGAACTACGGGGGGCGGGGAACCTCCTGGGCAGGGAACAGTCCGGGGATATTTATTCCGTCGGCTTTGATCTTTACCTGCATCTTCTGGACGAGGCCATCCGCCGACTGGAAGATTCGGACTATGAAGCCGAAACCGAAACCCTGCTGGAACTTGAATATTCAGGTTTTATTCCCGATACTTACATTGATTCGGCCCAGGAAAAGATGGAAGTGTACAAAAAGATAGCCTCCATTACGGCCCGGGATGAGCTGGAACGGGTCTACGCGGAACTCCTGGACCGCTTCGGGCCCCCGCCTGACGAAGCGGCGTCCCTCCTGGCCCTGGCGGAAATACGCATCATTTGCCGGGACATCGCGGTTTCGTCCCTGAGAGAGCGGAACGGCCTGGTCAAAGTGGAATTCGGCAAGGTATCCAGGGTAAAGGTGGATCGCCTGATCCGGCTTATGAAAGAATCCGGGGGCAAGGTTAACCTTGATCCTAAGGCCCCCAACGTGCTGCTCCTGCGGACCGGCGGCATCGGCCTTAAAGAGAAAAGCGAATTTATCCGAGAGAAGCTGGCGGCCCTGGCGGGCTGACACGGTTAGCCCGGTATACGGAAGGAGCGATAATGGACGCGGTGAAAGCGGTTGTGTTTGATTACGGCAAGGTGATTTGTCATCCCCCCGAAGACGGAGTGATGGAGAAGCTGGCGGCCCTGGCGGGCGTTTCCCGCCCGGATTTTGAGTCTCTGGTATGGAAACTCCGTCCTCCCTATGACCGGGGCGTGGTAACCGGTCCCGAATATTACCAGCGTATCCTTGCCGCGGCGGGCCGTCCGGCGGACGCCGCCCTTGCCGGGACCCTGCACCGCATTGATACGGACGGCTGGAAGGTCCTCAACGAAGAGACGGTACGGCTTATGGAAGACATTAAGGCGGCGGGTTTCATGCTGGGCATACTCTCCAACATGCCGTACGATTTTTTGGATATGGCCCGGAAGACCTACCCGGTCTTCAGCCTTCCCCATGTGGGGATATTTTCCTGCGAAACCGGCTTCGTAAAGCCCGAACCGGCCATCTACCAGGCCCTGACATCCGCCCTGGACTGTGCGCCGGGGGAAATCGTGTTCTTTGACGACATGCCAGTCAATGTCGGGGGCGCCGCGGATGCGGGCATCCGAGCCTTTTTGTGGCAGGACGCCGGGACCGCCCGGAATTTGCTGCGGGGCTTCAACGTTGCCGTATAAACCGAAAGAAGATACAGTGAGGATGCGTATGAGAGGAGTAAAAACCGCCGTAATTTTTATCCTTGCGGGTTTTTTGATGATTTTGGTTATCCCCGGAGGCGTCGTCGTTTTGCTTTTGACCATCCTGGGGTTTCACAAACACGCCGATGTCATAATGTATGCCATTGCCCGGTGCTGGGCTTTGGCGCTTATCAAATTGGTGGGCTGCCCCATAACGGTTTCCGGCAGAGAATACATTCCCCGGCAGGGAGGCGTCTGTTTTGTCAGCAACCACGGCAGTATCTTCGATATTGTCCTCCTCCTAGCCTACGCGGGCAGGCCCGTCGGGTTTGTGGCGAAAAAGGAACTGTCCTTTATCCCCCTGCTGAACATATGGATCCTCCTCATCGGGGGCCTCTTTATCGATAGGAATTCCCCCCGCAAGGCGGTGAATTCCATTATGACCGGGGTCAACCACATCAAGTCGGGAGGCGCTATGATCATCTTCCCCGAGGGGCACCGCTGCAAAGGCCGGGGGATGCTTCCTTTCCGTCCGGGGGCCTTCAAACTCGCCACCCTTTCCGGCGCTCCCATCGTTCCGGTAGCTATCACCGGCAGCTATGAAGTCTTTGAAAAGACCGGGTTCGTTCAAAGCCATCCCGTTCAGGTGGTTTTCCACAAGCCCGTCAATACTGCGGATATTCCGGCGGCGGATCGGCGCTCGGCGTTGTCGGGACAGGTCCGGGCTGTAATCGCGGATACGCTGGAGGGCGGGGCGCGCTAATCCTTCAACCCCGGGGATGTAAAAGCGCGCTCGCGTCGTGTGATAACGGAGCCGTTCCCGCAGCCGCGCGGTTTTGCCGGCAAGTAAACCGTACAACCCGGCGCTTGCTGCGGAGGGATTCGGTATGGTATGATGACCCTTAGGAGGCATCCTTGAAGATAGGTATAGATACCTTCGCCTGTGACGGCGGAAAATCGGGTGTTGGCGTTTACCTTAACCAACTCCTGAAACGGATACCCCCTTCCGGCGCCCGAATTGAGTTATTCGGCTGGGATTTTGACCGTTTCGCTTTCAGTCAGACCGCCCCGGATACGGAATTTATCCCCCGGTGTTCTATCAACGGCAGAACCGCTAACACCCTGTGGCACCTTTTTAAGTATCCCAAATTTTCCCGAAGCAGGGACTACGACGCCTGTTTCTTTCCCGCCGCCCACCGGTGCCTGGCCTATAAGTCTCCTTGTCCGTCTATAGGAACGGTCCACGATATGGCGGTTTTCTGGGGAACCAGGAAGACGCGGGAACACCTGGGGCCGGCGCTCCGTATGATGTTCCCCAAGTCTCTCCGCCACCTGGACCGGGTCATTGCCGTAAGTCAGTGGGTTAAGCAGGAACTGGTGGATAAGGTGCGGATTAGAGAATCCCACATTGAGGTGATTCCCAATGGGGTGGACCTTGCCGCCTTCTATCCCCGCCCTCGAAACGAGGAGAGCGTCGTCCTTATTCAGCCGTTCAGTTTCCGCCGGCCCTACATCCTCTATGCGTCTCGTATTGATCACCCGGTAAAAAACCATGTGCGGCTGTTTGAGGCCTTTGAAATCTTCAAAGATCGGACCCATTATCCCCACCGTTTGGTCCTGGCCGGCGCGGACAGCCACGGCGCGGCGCTGGTAAAGGCCGCCGCCTCAGCAAGCCGTTACCGGAACGATATTTTTTTCACCGGCCATTTCCCTTCCACGAGTCTTCCGGAACTCTACTCAGGCGCGGAGTTCGTGGTGTTTCCCTCCCTCTATGAAGGGTTCGGTTTAGGCGTCCTGGAAGCTATGGCCTCTGGGGTTCCGGTAGTCTGCGCCCGCGCCGCTTCCCTGCCGGAAACCGCTGAACACGCGGCCCTCTATTTCGATCCCTGGAACAGCGAGGATATGGCCGACCGCATGGTGGCCATCACCACTAACCGCGAGCTTTACCGGGAATGCCGCAGTCTTGGCCTGGAACGGGTCAAAGCCTTTTCCTGGGACCGTTGCGCCGAGCGCACCCTCGCGGTGATACAGGAGACCGTCGGGAATTAGGATGAATTCCGATGGGCGGCCCGGGACATGGGGGCAGCGGGGTGTACCGTGCAAGCGTTGAACATTGATAAAAAAACATTTTTGAGTATACCAACGGTAGAAAACTGTCCGCGGATTACACGGATTCTTTGTATCAAATGGGTTCGTAACCGGTGAAAATCCGCGTAATCTGGGGACCGTAAGGGAAAAGAACCGTCTTGCGGGGTTGCCGCTGTTACCCGGACTCGGCCTTGTTTGTCCCCCGTTTCCGTGAGGAGACTCTTTTTGAAATAGGTATCTTTGAAGCCGGCAAACAATGGATAGTCCCGTCAAAGAGGCTATCAAAAACTTCGCCGGCAGTTTCTACAAAATCAGCTTGGATGGATCCGCTAATTTCTTTGTCTAGTTCAGCCCACTCTTCCCGGTTAGCCGCCGGAAGGAGAACCCTCTCCATGCCGTTCCTGATAGCGGCCAGAACCTTCTCCTTGAGCCCCCCTATCGGCAGGATGCGCCCGGTCAGGGTAAGCTCCCCGGTCATGGCAACAGCCGGCTTGGAAGGCGTGGCACAGAGGGTGGACAGCAGGGATACCGCCAGGGTTATACCCGCCGAAGGCCCGTCCTTGGGGATGGCGCCTTCAGGAACATGGATGTGAAAATCCATCTTCCCTATATCTTTAATCGCAAAGGCATACCGGGATTGTACGCTTCGTAGATATGACAGCGCGATACGGGCGCTTTCCTTCATCACATCCCCCAAGTTCCCGGTCATGATGAGTTCGCCGGTTCCCTCAAAGGCGACGGTTTCTACCGGCAGCATGGCGCCCCCGGTTTCAGTCCAGGCCAAGCCATAGGAAACGCCAATTCTGGCTTCCGTATACACGAAGCTGTTCTTATACTTACGCCGGCCCAGAAGTTTTTCCAGGCTGTCCCGGTGAATCGTCTTTTTGTAAGAAGCGACGGGGTTATCTGGGGTTTTCCCATACTCCTTTTGAACCGCGTCTCGGGCGATACGCCTGACACACCGGGCAATCTCCCGTTCCAGTCCCCGGACCCCGGATTCCATCGTCCAGTGCCTGATAATGTCCAGAACCGCCTCATCCGCGAAGGCGATATTGGCGCTTCCCAGCCCGTTCTCTTCAAGCTCCTTGGGGATAAGAAAATGCCGGGCAATGGCGAGCTTTTCCAGTTCCCCGTATCCGGGAATCTCGATGATCTCCATTCTATCCAAGAGGGGATAGGGGATGGTATGCAAGGAATTGGCGGTGGCAATGAAAAGCACTTTGGAGAGATCATACGGAACTTCCAGGTAATGATCAGTAAACGTCGAATTCTGCTCCGGATCCAGAACCTCAAGAAGAGCCGAGGCCGGGTCTCCCCGGAAATCGCTTGAAAGCTTGTCGATCTCATCTAACAGGAACACAGGGTTCGTCGTTCCCGCCTTGCGCATGGACTGGATGATCTTCCCCGGCAGGGCGCCCACATAGGTTTTCCGGTGCCCCCGTATCTCAGCCTCATCCCGCACGCCGCCCAGGGAAATCCTAATGAAGCGCCGCCCCAAAGCGCGGGCCACCGACTTGCCGAGACTCGTTTTCCCGGTTCCCGGAGGGCCTACAAAACAGAGAATGGGTCCTTTGATCCCGGCTGGCGCCTGTCCCCGGGCGGTAAGCTCCCTGACCGCGATAAATTCCAGGATGCGCTCTTTGGCCTTTTGCATATTGAAATGATCCTCGTTGAGGATATGTTCCGCCAGCGTCAGATCCCCGGAATCCATACTGGATTCACTCCAGGGAAGGTCGGCTATCCATTCCAGGTAGCCCCGGTGTACCCCCGCCTCAGGGGAAAAAGGCTGGAGTTTTCTGAGCCGCCCGATCTCTTTCCGGGCTTTAAGAAGCACCTCCTCCGGAGGATTTCTGCCGGTAACGGCCTTCTCCAGATCGGCGAATTCATCCTCCCCGGAAGCCGTCCCCAACTCCTTGTTGATTTCTTTGAGCTGTTCCTGAAGGATGTATTCCCGCTGATTTTTTTCCATCCGGCTTTTGACTTTTCCGCTGATGTTTTTCTGTATGCCGAAAATTTCATTTTCCATTTCCAGCATTTCAAGAAGTTTTTCCAGCCGTTCAGCCGTGTCCTCTATGCGCAGAAGTTCTACCTTTTGTTCAGCCTTGACAGAAATACTGTTGCCGATGAGATTCCCAAGCCGTTCAGGGCTTTCGGTCTTTTCCACCGCCGTCAATGTTTCCGTGCTTACTTTTTTGGAAAATTCCGCATATTGAACGAATGATCCTTGTACCGCCCGGACCAGGGCCGCGATTGCGGGATCTTCCATGTCGCCGGGACCGGTACAGGCTATAGGCTTGATCCTGGCAGCCTGGCAGGTTTGCTGCTCCGTAATAGAAACGATAGCCGCCCGGTATTCACCCTGAAGCACCACCCGGTAGGTGTTGTCGGGCAGCTTCAGATGCTGGATGATCCGGATCACCGTCCCCGCCGGGAAAGGTTCTCCCGAGCAGCCGGAACTGCCGGGGTCTCCGTCACCCACGCTCCGCTGAAATCCGCTCCTGCCGCTTTTCCGCAGCCTTCGCACGGGCGACGCGGACAAGCCCTTCGCGAATCCTCCATCACCTGAACTCCCGTCAAGACCGGGGGACCGCCCGCCTTCCCCGGCGGGCTTAAGGCAGACGGCGAAGAGCCGAAAGTCGCCCCGGGCTAGGGCCGCATCTACCGCCGCAATCCCGTTTTTGTACGTAACAAACATGGGGATAACCGTCTGGGGAAATAATACCAGCTCCCTCAGGGGAAGCAGCGGCAATTCTTCAATGGCAGGTTCACGTTTCAGAACCGGCGAGAATAAAGAACTCCCCGGGATTTTTGAGACTCCAAAGAGTTTTGAACCCCGGTTGAATTTCATGCGCTTTTCTGAATTGGATGGACTTCAGGGGGATCGGATTTTTCTACCACGTTTTGAGTGATAACCACCCGCTTCTCCCCTTTCATGGATGGGATATCAAACATAATATCCGTCATAAGCCGTTCCACAATGGCCCGCAACCCCCGGGCGCCGGTTTTCTGTTTGATCGCCGTATCCGCAATGGCGTCAATGGCCCCGTCGGTGAATTCCAACTGAACGTCATCTATGGCTAAGGAAGCCTGATATTGCTTAACAATGGCGTTTTTCGGCTCCGTAATGATCCGTTTGAGATCATCCCGGTTCAGTTCCTCAAGACAAACCGTAATAGGAAGGCGGCCTATGAATTCGGGGATCATTCCGAAATGGATAAGATCATCCGGATGAAGCGATGCGTAAAGTTCTTTCAAATTCCGGTTCTTGCTGTCTCGAATATCCGCGCCGAAGCCCATAGGATGCTGGACTACCCGTTTTTCAATAAACTTATCCAGGCCCACGAAAGCGCCGCCGCAGATAAAGAGGATGTCGGTGGTGTCGATACGGATCATTTCTTGATTGGGATGCTTCCGCCCGCCCTGGGGCGGTACCGACGCGACTGTCCCCTCAATGATCTTGAGAAGGGCCTGCTGCACCCCTTCACCGGATACATCCCGGGTAATCGAAATATTTTCTCCCTTTCGGGCTATCTTGTCGATCTCGTCAATATAGACTATCCCCCGCTCCGCCGCGGGGACGTTGCTCCCCGCGTTCTGGATGAGTTTGAGCAGTATGTTTTCCACATCTTCACCCACATACCCGGCTTCGGTCAGGGTTGTAGCATCTACAATGGCAAACGGAACTTTGAGTTTCTTCGCCAAGGTCTTTGCCAGCAGGGTTTTACCCGTTCCGGTGGGACCCACAAGGAGGACATTCGATTTTTCTATTTCTACATCCTCAGGCTCCCGCGCGGGATTGGCAATCCGTTTGTAATGATTGTACACCGCCACGGACAGAGCTTTTTTCGCGTCATCTTGACCGATAATGAACATATCAAGATAGGCCTTAATTTCCCGGGGAGTGGGGATATCGCCGGTAAACTGGGCGGAAAGCTCATGCTCCTCTTCAGCTAAAATTTTCCGGCATACTTCCACACATTCATCGCAGATAAATACGTCGTTCGGTCCCGCGATGAGACGCCGCGCCATATCGGCGCTTTTTCCGCAGAAAGAGCATATCCGTTCAAGCCCGCCGGAACCATTACGCAGTTTAGCCATTTTTTTCCCTCGTAAGCACGCGATCCGCCACGCCATAGGCAACCGCCTCAACGGCGGGCATATAAAAATCCCGTTCCATGTCCCGGGCGATAGTTTCCACATCCCTCCCGGTATGCAGGGCGAAATAGTCAATCGTCAACTTTTTAAGGCGGACGATCTCCTTTGCCTGTATGCCGATGTCCCGGGCCTGGCCTTGAGCGCCCCCCCAGGGCTGGTGAATGAGCACCCGCGAAGAGGGCAGCACAAACCGTTTCCCCGCCGTACCCGCGGTGAGGATCAACGCCGCCATACTGGCCGCCTGCCCCAGACAAATGGTCTGAACATCGCATTTTACATACTGCATGGTATCGTAAATGGCAAGCCCGGCGGTTACCGATCCGCCGGGGGAATTGACGTACAAATTAATATCTTTTTCGGTATCCTGACCGTCCAAGAAGAGGAGCTGGGCCACTACAAGATCCGCGGTAATATCGTTGATCTCTCCATCCAAAAAAACTATCCGGTCTTTAAGGAGACGGGAATAAATATCATATGAACGCTCGCCGACTCCCGTTTGTTCAACCACAATCGGTACAAGGGAATTCATTTTTTCAGTCATGTATACAATTTAACCATTATTTAATACCAAGTCTAGGTATTTTATATGGTTCCCCTTTTTAATCGTGTTTTCTGATAATAAAAGATCAAAAAATTTCTGTTCTTTTATTTGTTCTTTAAGATACCCGCTCATCTGATCGGATTCATAATATTTTTTTATTTCATCTACCGATACGCCGGCTTCCCGGGACTGGGCTTCAAATTCCTTCTCAATATCCTCGCCGCCGGCGTCTGTACCCGCGTCCTGCATGAGGGTTTCCACGATAAGGCGGTTTTGAATGGCTTTCAGAGCGTCAGGCCGCCAGCCTTCGACAATGAAATCTTTGGAATTACCGGCTTTCTCCATGTTTTTCGCGAGTACATCCGGGGCCGTCTTAAACTGCCGGGCCAGATTCTGCCACTGATTTTCCAGTTCAATCTGAATCATAGATTCGGGAACATCCATCGGGGTACTCTCCCGAATTTTTTCCATGAGTTTGCCGATGGCGATTTCCCGCAGTTTCTTTTCAAGGTCCCGGGTAAGCCGTTCTCTGATGCTGTTTTTAAGGTCTTCCAGCGTCGTGAACTTTTCATTCACATCCTGAGCCAGATCATCATCCAATTCCGGAAGCTGCTTCTCTTTCAGAGCCGTAAGCGTTACCCGGATTTTTTTGGTCTTTCCGGCAAGGTCCGTATGCTCAAAATCTTCCGGATAGCTCTTGTCGATGTCCCTGGTTTCCCCTTTCTTCATCCCCGTAACTTCATCGTCAAATTTAAAGATATTATACCCCGTTCCCAGGGTAAAAACAAAATCCTGCCGTTCCGTACCGGGAACAACTTCTCCCGCCTCGGAGATTTCCGCGTAATTCACGGTGACCACATCACCCGCGGCCGCCGCAGCCTCATCGTCCTTATCCAGAACGACGGCGTTCCGTTCTCTAAGGATATCTAATTCCCGATCCATATCTTCCGCGGAAATTTCCACATCCGGCGTTTCAACCTCAAGACCCTTCCACGGGCCCACCACGATCCGGGGAAAAACATCGTAGACTACAGAGAACGTCAGATCCTTGTCGATGTCTAATTTCAGGTCCTTATCCTCAAGCTGCGGGATGGAATACGCAAGAGGACGATTCTCTTTCGGGAAGGACTCATCATCAAAAACCGTCTTTATTGCCTTTTCAACAATTTTCTCCAGGGTTTCCCCCTTAAACGCGTCGCCAAATTTCCGGATCAGAACATCTCTGGGGATCTTCCCCTTCCTGAAACCGGGGATTTGAAGGGTCTTGCGGTAATTGGCAATAAGCTCGTCGTATTCAGAACAAACATCATTTTTACCGATGGTAAGGGTAAGCTGCAGCGCCGAATGTTCAAGCTGCTTGAATTCTCTGGTTATAGTCACTTGTTTCCTCTTTGCCTTGTAATAAATATTTTTTCAATCTAAGCGGGAAACGGGAGTCGGACCCGCGACATCCACCTTGGCAAGGTGGCGCTCTACCACTGAGCTATTCCCGCGCGTTTTACATACGAAAAAGCCGCTCCTGCATCTTTATCTCCCATCCTCTGCGAGAGAAGGGACTTGAACCCTTATGCCTGCGGCACCAGATCCTAAGTCTGGCGTGTCTACCAATTTCACCACTCTCGCGCTGTTAATAACAAGCAAATATCATACAGCAGCTACCACAAATCAAGTAAGGCTAATATACCCTAATTGCGGCTTTTCTGTCAATGGAACGCGGGAGACGCTACAGAGCCAGGGCATATAAAACAAAGGAGAAAAGATGAATGTTCCTGCGCCTCAATGTCCTGCCGGATGCCCTGATCCGGCGCCGGACGCGCCGGGATCCTCTTACCGTCGGCGCAGATAGAACGAGTACTCCCCGTAGTTGCTGCCGTACTGGGATACTTTGGCATAGTAGCTTCCCCGTTCAAGATAGGACTCAATAAGGGCGTTGTTGTCCCTGCCGCCGTCATCATCGGAGTCCAGTTCTA